>JAKCCC010000414.1 GCA_021838985.1 Planctomycetota bacterium | reverse complement strand
GGGTTGAACCATCGGGGGTCAGATAAAGTCCCACGCCAAGCATAGCCCCGAAGACCAGCAGCACCACCACCGATGCCGCGCGCACCCGTCCCCTGCGGCCAACCCCGTGGGGGCGGGAGCGCGCTTCAGCTGGATAAACTCCGGGCATGTTGCTCATGCATGGCATTATAGGATGTGCCAATTTTCCCGCGACCCTCGGGCGCCCCGCCCAACTATATAGGGGTGCATGACACTTTAGGCGGCCCCGCCCACTCCCGGCGCCGGGGTCGTTCGCAGCGGCGATTGGGACATCGCTGGCTACACGGCGCCGCGGCGCGAACTGAAATTACGGCACGCATCGGATCCATGCGCGAGCGGCGGCCCTGTAGCCGGCCATGTCCCCATGGCCGCTGCGAACGTCACGGGGTTCCCCTCCCGCGCGCCAAACCCCGGGACGCGTGGCCACGCGCCAAGTCGGGCGCGTTCGTTTCCCCGCACCGGTGATGGCGACATCACCGACTACGGCCACCGCCGGGCGCGGACCGAACACTCGCCCCGGAGCGGCGCGGCAAATCCGTCAGGCCCCCCCGATGATGTTTGGTTGCGGGAGGTTTGCGGACCAGACCTGGGACCATTATAATAATCAGATTACGGAATTCGCGTGGAACGTGCTGGCATGTGCTGGCGGTGTCCCGCTCGGTTAATCGGTAAGGTTTTAACGGCATGCTCACCGAGGAAAAGAAGCGGCGGATCATCGAAGAATCGCGCACCCATGAGAAAGACTCCGGATCCGCTGAGATTCAGATTGCCCTGCTCACCGAACGCATCAACGAATTAACGGAACATTTGAAAGCTCACCGCAAGGACTACTCGTCCCGCCGCGGTTTGCTGAAGATGGTGGGCAAGCGCGCCAGCCTCCTGAAGTACTTGACCCGCACCAATCCCCAGAGATATCAGGCGGTCATCACCAGACTCGGGCTGCGCAAATAGTTGGAGCACCGGGGAATCACCCGGTGGTGGCAGTTGAAATCGGCAATAATTGTTGGCAGGTAAGTAACATCTCCGCGGCGCTGATGCGAAGGGCATAACCGTTTTCCAGCGCGGCGCAAGTTTGACAGGTGGCAGCATGACAGTGATCAAAGTTGAAGCAGAAATCGACGGTCGTAATCTTTCCATGGAAACCGGTTATCTGGCCAAGCAGGCCGATGGGGCCGTGCTGGTGCGCTACGGTGAAACCGTCGTGCTGGCCACGGTGGTATCGAGCGATCCCCGCCCCGATATTGATTATTTCCCGCTAACGGTCGATTATCGGGAAAAAACCTCCGCCGCAGGTAAATTTCCCGGTGGCTTCATCAAACGGGAGGGGCGTCCCTCCACCAAGGAAATTTTGACCGCCCGCATGGTGGATCGTCCGATTCGCCCGTTGTTCCCCGCCGGCTACTTTAATGAAGTGCTCGTGCAGGTGTTGGTCCTCTCCGCCGACGGCCAGAACGATCCCGACGTGCTGGCCATTATCGGTTCGTCCGCGGCTCTGGCCATCAGCAGCATCCCCTTTGAAGGCCCGATTGGCGCCGTCCGCATCGGACGTCTCGACGGCAAATTTGTCGTCATGCCCACCACGGCTCAGTTGGATCACTCCGAAATGGACTTGCTGGTCACGGGCACCGATTCCGCCATCAATATGATTGAAATGGGGGCGCGGGAACTGCCGGAAAAGACCGTGCTTGAGGCGCTGGAACAGGGCCACCAGATTATCCGCACGATCGTGGCCCTGCAGCAGGAACTGGCCGCCAAAGTCGGCAAACCCAAGCACTGCGAATTGCACCAGCCGCCCGAGGAATTGCGTCGCCGCATTGACGGATATGCCGAGCGGCTCCGCCAGGCGCGGCAGATTGCCGGTAAACAGGAACGCGCCGCGGCCGTCGATAAGATCAAGAGTGAAGCGCTGGCGCAGTTGACCGCGGTGGATTCCGCCACCGGTCGGCCGGCCCAGGATCCGGCGCAGGTCAAGCTGCTTTTTGATGCCTTGGAAGAAAAGCTGGTCCGCGAATTGATCCTCGCCGGCGTCCGCGCCGATGGCCGCGATGCCACCACTATCCGCCCGCTGGCCTGCCACGTCGCCATTCTGCCCCGCACCCATGGCTCGGCTATTTTCAGCCGCGGCGAAACCCAGGCTCTCGTGACCACCACGCTGGGTACGGGTGATGACGAACAAATTGTCGATGGCCTGGGCGCCGAATACGCCAAAAAATTCATGCTGCATTACAACTTTCCGCCCTTCGCCACCGGCGAGGTCAAACGCATCATGGGACCAGGCCGCCGCGAGATCGGCCACGGCGCTCTGGCCGAACGGGCCTTGGAACCCGTCCTGCCGACGCCTCAACAATTTCCTTATGTCATTCGCGTCGTCTCCGACATCCTGGAATCCAATGGCAGCAGCTCCATGGCGTCGGTCTGCGGCGGTACGCTGGCCCTGCTGGACGCCGGTGTGCCATTGATCCGCCCCGTCGCGGGCATCAGTATTGGCCTGGTCGGTGATGGTTCCCGCGACGTGCTGCTGACCGATATCATTGGAGAAGAGGATCACTTCGGCGATATGGACTTTAAAGTGGCGGGGACCACCGAGGGCATCACCGCCATTCAGTTGGACCTCAAAATCCGCGGCCTGCGGATGGCTCTGATCGCCGCCACGCTGGAGCAGGCCCGTCTCGCCCGCCTGACGATCCTCGATAAAATGAAGGCCACCATCGCTACGCACCGTCCGCAGATCTCCGTTTATGCCCCGCGCTTGCTGACCATCCATATCAATCCCGAGAAAATCGGTAAGGTGATCGGGCCGGGCGGCAAGACCATCAAGAAAATCGTGGAAACCACCGGCGCTAAAATTGACATTGAGGATGATGGCACGGTGTTTATCTCCGCCGTCGGTATGGAGGCCGCCGAGCGCGCCCGCGAAGAAGTGGAACGCCTTACGGAAGACGTCAAGGTTGGCCGAATTTATACCGGTCGCGTCACCTCGGTAAAGGATTTCGGGGCGTTCATTGAGGTTACACCCGGCGTGGACGGTTTGTGCCATATCAGCGAGTTATCCGACAAATATCTCAAGAATGTCGGCGAAGCGGTGAAGATCGGCCAGGAAGTGCGCGTCAAGGTCATTGCCATTGACGACCAGGGCCGCATCAAACTCTCCCGGAAACAGGTCCTGCGCCAGGAAGCCCTCGCGGCGAAAGGCCCAACGGATCCAACGCCCCCTTCAGCCCCCGC
>JAKCCC010000413.1 GCA_021838985.1 Planctomycetota bacterium | reverse complement strand
CCGATCTCGTGCCGGACTGGACGATTTTCTGATAGGCGGCGTCCGATTTTTTCCGCAGAGCGTTGAATTCCGGGGATAAGTAGAGCACCTGTCCAATCTCCAACTGGGCGATCTGCGCCGCCCGTTCTGATCGGCTTTGGTGATAAACGGTGTTCCCGCCCAGCCAACCAGAACGGTGTGGACTGGGCTGGCTGTGGGTCGAAGCATATTCCAGCTTGGCCATCGCCCCCGGGCAGCCCCACTGCGCCTTTTCCAGCAGCGATCCGGTTTGCAAGATCCGTTGGTATTGGGCCGGATGTTTCAGCTGCAGCGCGTGAATCCGCGCCCGGTTATAGGCATCGTTCCAGAGGTCCGAGTCGGCCGCGAGCCAATCGATATCCATGGCCTGCCGCGCCGCTCGCGCCAACTGGCGGCCTTTTAAACTGGCCAGGTCGCTGGTTTTTAATAGCGGGGAATCCGCAAGGCGACCGAGGAGGGCGTGCAGCGCGGGGGCATCGCCCTTGTCCGCCTGGGACATAAGCGCCTGAAAAACAGTCGGGGTGGGCGGCATATGGCGCGCCATCGCTGCTGACGAAAACAGCCCGACCAGCGACAGACCCACGGCGGCGGCACATATTCCGTTCGGTCTTATTGGAAGAAATAGCTTCATCGTCGCAACTTTCGAAAAACCAACCGTTCACTGGCCTAAACCTGGCCCCGCGCCGGGAACGGGTGTGGGCGCGCTTGCGATTCCGGCCTGTGAACGGTTATCGGAAAACGAAACCGTCTAAGACTATCCTAGGCCACGTCGGTCAAGTCCGACGTACTCTGAACTTACCTGAATTATAGCACACCGCATATAGCCTGCTCCGCCGGCATGCTCACCGTCGCAGGCGGTCCGCTACCACGGCGAGCAGGTGCTCGAATCTTGGCAGCGAAGCGGAGTCTTCTTTAAGCTCCAGCAAGGGCCGCAGTTCCCGGCGGATCTGTCCAAGGTCCAGGCGCCCATATTGCCGCGCTAACACGCTCTCAACGTCACTCCAGTCGTGATCCCGGGCGGCAAACACCTTGTGAACCACCCGATCTTCCGGAGAACACGTGGTTAAAGCCATCGTCTCGGTTATTTTCCACCGCGTGGCGCGCTTCACCGACGCTTCTTCAAATGGAAACGCTCCCAACGCAACATCCAGAGAAACCCCCCGGGCGTCGCGCAATAATAAAACGCGCCGCTCCAACGCGAATTTCCGCGCCTCATCCAGGCGGCCGGGGAATTGCTCCAGCAAAGCGCCAATGAATTCTTCCTCTCGGCCGAACCCGGTTACGATGGTTATACCTACGTCTTGTGTAAAGCGCGGCGTACCCCACCGCTGCACGGCGATACCCCCAATGAAACAGAATTTCCATTCGCGGCTTCGGCAAAACGTCTCCAGATCCGCCGCGGCGGCCAATACCCCAATCAGGTGGTTCATCGTTTATCCCGGCGATGGAAGAGCGCCTGCTGCTCCACCAGACCGGACCAATCGGGACGTTCCCGCCACGGCAGTTCACAGACACTCAATGATTTAATGATGCGAAGAGCTTGTTCGTCGGTCAGGGCATGTAACTCGCGGGCGCGGATCTCCTCCAGGGCTTCCGTGGTGGCGCGGTACCAGGCTAACCATTGGGTGCGATCGCGCATCGAATCCATCGCCCCAGTATATGCCCCCGCTTTGATCCGGTCAGCTCACGGCGGACATCGTCCCCCCACCCCCGTCACTTCCGGCGCCAGGGTCGCCGCCGGGGGCACGCCATCAAAACGGCCCTGCGCATAGCCCGCGAATCGCCCCGAGCGACTGATCGGCACGGTGGATGGGGCGCCAATCGCTTCAACCTGCGAACGGTTACGCTCACGGTAATACGGCATTCGGATCCCGGCCCAGCAAATTCAGGCGCAACAGGGTCAGGGCCATTTGCGCGGCGCGGAGGCGAATGCCATGGCGATCACCGGCGAATTGGCAGCGGCGGACGGCTACACCGGACGGCCCAGCCAGGCCAATATAGACCAGGCCCACCGGCTTTTCCGTCGTGCCGCCGTCCGGCCCGGCGATACCGGTGATACCGACTCCAAAATCCGCGCTGGCCCGGCGGCGGGCGCCATCAGCCATGCCTTGGGCCACCGGCGCGCTGACGGCGCCATGCCGGGCGATGGTCGCCGGGTCCACCTGCAGATCTTCCTCTTTGGCGGCGTTGGAGTACGTTACCCAACCCCGCAGGAAATAGGCGGAGCTGCCTGGAATATTGGTTAATAATTGCGCCAGCAATCCACCGGTGCAGCTTTCCGCCGTCGCGATGGTGTGGCCGCGTTCTTTCAGCAATGCCGCTACCGCCTGTTCGAGGGTAAAGTCATTTTCCGCAAAGACCAGATCGCCTAATTTTTCCAACACCGCCTGTCGTGTTCGCCGCAACCCGGCCTCCACCTCTTCCACCGTGCCGATCGCGTAAATCCGCACGCTCACTACGCCCTCATGTACGGTGGTGCCCACGGAGGGGTTGGCGCCGCGGCGCATCAGCGGCTGAATTTGTCGACCAATCCACGATTCCCCCGCTCCGAACGTGTTTATCTGCCATACCCGGCTGACTCGCCCGCAGCCGCCACTTTTCAGCCGCGGCAGGAACGACCGCTCGAACATGGCTTCCATTTCCCGCGGCACGCCGGGCATCACGAAAATATCCGTGGCCGGCGGGCGCTCGGTGGAACTGGTCACCTTGGCGCCAGATCTCTGCGCTTCCGAGCTTTTGATCGGCAGCGATGGCGGCGTGGTTTCCCGGCGCACGACCAGCCCCGGGGCGGTGCCGCAGGTGTTCTCCACGCATCGGGCGGAAGCGGGCCGCTGGGCCTGCCGCCGATTGTTCGCCGTCATCGGACGGTTTAGGCGCTGAAAAAAGGCTTCCAGCCAGGCCCATGCCGCGGCATCCTCGACCAATGGTTCGCCCAGCGCTTCCGCCAGTGCCGGCCGGGTTAGATCATCTTCCGTCGGGCCTAAGCCGCCGGTGATCAGCAGCAGCTGGCAACGCCCGATCGCGTCGGTGATGGCCTTCGTTAAAGCCGGCTGATCATCACCGATCGTTATATGCGACTGCACCCGGATGCCCACTTCCGCCAGCCGCCGGCTTAGCCAGGCGGCGTTGGTATTGACCGTAAGCCCAGCGACCAGCTCATCCCCGGTGGAAATGATGACCGCGCTGCGCAGAGGGTTGTCCTGCCACGGAGCGGCGCTACCGGCGTC
>JAKCCC010000412.1 GCA_021838985.1 Planctomycetota bacterium | reverse complement strand
AACGAGGCTTCCGGATGGTCCCAGTAGCAGGCACGGTCCCCGTGCCGTGGCTTTTTCGTTTGGTTTAACGGCACGCGGAGCGTGCCTACTACTAGCGCATTCATTCTGCGTTCCTACTTAGCCCGATCCAACACTGCCGCCCGGTCCAATGGCCCCTGCCTCAAGAATGGTTTTCAGCCGCTCCAGCTCGTGCGGCCGTGGCGCTTGGTCGTAATATCGTCCTGGTGCTTTGCCATCACGTAGCTTTCGGGTACCCCGGACGGAAGCCGTTCACCGGGTCGCCGCGGGCGAGCCGCCGCTGGTGACCTAAAACCCGATGCTACGGGTTCGGTGGCGGGTCCGAGGCTCTTTCGTCGACGAGAAATTTATGGTTTGACAAAGCTCTAATTGCGGGAAGAAGCGGTCCGTCGGGCGGCGCGATCCAGGAAATACTGTTTCGCCTCGCCGATCAGGTAAAATGAGCCGGTCACGGTCACTAGATCCTCCCGGGTGATGGCCCGGGCGGCAATGGCCATGGCTTGGCGAAAATCGGCGGCGGCCTGGGCCATCTTGCCAAACCGTTCCATATAGAGTGCCGCCAGCTGCTCCGGCGAGGCGCTCTTCGGATGGTTCATGGCCCGGGTAAAAATGACCTTATCCGCTCCCCGCGCGACCTGTTCGAGCATGCCGTCGATATCCTTGTCGCTGTTGCAGCCAAAGATCACCACCATGGAATCGTAGGAAATGTACTGGCTGATGCCATGAAACAGGGCCTGCATCGAGGCGGCGTTATGCGCCCCGTCGATCACCACCCGCGGATCCCGCCAGACGGTCTCCAGACGGCCGGGTACGCGCACCTGGCGCAAGCCCTCCACAATTTTGGCCTGGTCGAACTGCCAGCCGCGCCCCTGCAGCTTATCGAGCATGACCAGCGCCAAGCCGCAATTCACCGCCTGGTGCTCGCCAAACAGAGGAACGGGCAGCTGCTCGAATCGGCAGCGTTCGGTGTTCAGCGTCACCCGGACCTGCGGGCCGTCCTGCCGGGTAAGCTCAAAGCGATGGGTAAAGTCGATTTCCTGGCCCAGAAATTCCAGCGGCGCACCCACTTTGCGGGCGACGCGCTGGAGGACTTCCTGCACAGCCGGGTCCTGCGGACAGGAAACCGCCGGCACGCCCGGTTTAAAAATGCCCGCCTTTTCCTCGGCAATTTTCGCCAGCGAATGGCCCAGCAGCGCGACATGGTCCAGGCTGATGCTGGTGATGGCCGTAACCTCCGGGGTAATGACGTTGGTCGAGTCCAGACGACCGCCCAGGCCGGTCTCAATCACCGCGATATCCACGGATTGATCGGCGAAATAGCGGAAACCCAAGGCGGTCAGGATCTCGAAAAAGGTCGGGGTGAGCGACATTGTGCGCAGCGCCGCCCCTACGCGCCGGACCAGCCGAACCAACTCTTCCGGCGGGATAAGCTGGCCATTGATCTGAATCCGTTCGCGCAGGTCCAGCAGATGCGGGCTGGTGTACAAACCGGTTTTTAAGCCCGCGCTGCGCAGCATAGCGGCGAGCATGTGGCAGGTACTGCCTTTGCCTTTGGTGCCCGCGACATGCGCGGTTTTAAAGGCCAGATGAGGATCGCCGAGCAGTTTCAGCAGCCGGCGCATCCGGTCGAGATTAAAAGTCGCGGGATTGTAGCGGGCAATGGGAATCCGCTCGTAGTCCGGGTGGCGGCCGAGGAACTCCAGGGCGCGGAGATAATTGCCATCATTCAGGTTCAGCGCCGCCGGTACGGCGCCGTGAAGGGCCGGGACGCCATGCCCGTTGGCGCGCCAGCGGGCGGCTCGAAGGCCGCGGGATCGCACCGATTTTCGGTGACGAGCCGGGGATGCGGGTCGGGTGCGCTTGGGTTTGGTTCGATGTGCGATCGCCATATTTATTCTATTGTATGGTTTTTTTGTGGTGTTTTCAAATCGACCAGGGCAAGGCAGCGAGGCAAGGGCGGACAGTCCGGGCGCGGTCAAGGAAATCCACTTTTATTGGCAGCCCCCGCCGCAGCACGCTCAACGCGGGCCAGCGCATCCCGTGGAGAGTCGCCCGCGGCAAGAAGGTGGCCCATCTTGCGATCCGGCCGCAGTGGCCGTTTACCGTACAGGCGGAGCTTAACCTGGGGATCGCGGAGGGAGTGGTCGAAGCTGGAATCCGCGGATTGGGCCCACCGTTGGCCGAACAAGTTTTTGATCGCGGCGGGCCGGACGATTCCGGTCCCGCCCAACGGCAAATTGCAGATAGCGCGAATGAGCTGTTCAAACTGACTGGTTTGGCAGGCGATTTCGCTGGCGTGATACGAATTATGCGGACGCGGAGCCAGCTCGTTGACCAGCAACGTACGGTCCGATCGGATAAACATTTCAATCACCAAAAGGCCTTCCAGGTGGAGCGTATTGGCCATGGCCAAAGCGATGGCCCGGGCCTGGTCCATAAGATCAGGGTGGATCGGCGCGGGTAGCACCGCCCAGTCGAGAATCCGCCGGCGATGGTGGTTCAGAGCTGGCGGGAAGATGGCGATTTCGCCGGATGGGCGGCGTGCCGCCAGTACGGAGATTTCTGCCCGCAGGGGCAAAGCACGTTCCACGACACAGGCGGTTGCGCCAAGCTCGCGCCAGAGCGAAATCGCATCGGCCGAGCCGGGACCGACGCGGATCTGGCCGTGACCGTCATAGCCGCCCGCGGCCGCCTTGATGAAACAGTCGCCGCCCAGGCGTGTCAACGCGGTCGCCAACTGGGCGGCTGACTTCGCGGCATGGTAAGGCCCCGTTGGAAATCCGTGTCGCGCCAGCCACTGCTTCTGGCGGAGCCGGTCCTGGACGATTCGCCATACCTTCGGTGACGGCCGCACCGGCGCCTGTTCCGCGATAGCCGTCAATACCGCATAAGGCACTTTTTCAATTTCCGCGGTTATAACAGCGCATCGGCGGGCCAGTTCCAGGGCGCCGCCAACGTCGTCGAGGGGCGCCGCCACAAATAGATCGGCCAGGGGACGCGCTGCGCAACGCGGGTCGGGATCCAGCACGCCCACGCGATATCCCATGGCGCGCGCCGCCAACGCCGCCATCAGGCCGAGCTGGCCGCCGCCAACGATTCCAATCCGGGCGCCTGGTGCGATCGCCTGGCTCATGGCAACCTCGCGGAAAGCGCTTCAGCGGTACGCTTGCGGCGATAGTGGAGCAGCCGCTGGCGAAGCGCGGGATCATGAAGGGCCAGGATCGCCGCGGCGAGCAGAC
>JAKCCC010000411.1 GCA_021838985.1 Planctomycetota bacterium | reverse complement strand
AAAAGGCCATTAACCCTGCGTCCGCACGAGCGATTCCGACTGCCCCCGGACCATTTCCCAGTTCGCGAGTGCCGCTGGTGAAAACCTTCACAAAGCAGCGCGGCGTCAGAAATCGCAGTATCCAACTCCGGTTATCCGTTTTACCCCTCACCATTAGGAACGATGCCGGCCCCCGTAAAAGTTCCGTTGGGCTTCGCCGGGGCGGCGATGGACTGGGGGGACGTCGATGGCCGCAAAGCCGTGCACGACGTTTTTCACCGCCGCAGAGAAAGTTGGCGGGGGGGACGGGAACAAACCAACGGCTGCTGGCCCTGGCCGCGCAAATGGTTTATCCCAAACCGCTTCTTACAACGTCGTACAGCGCCGGCGCGCTATGGATGCCGGTGAAATTGCACGCCTATCTTCACCCCTGAACCGAAGCGGCGCAGGCGTTCGCTTTTAGCCGCGTTCTTATGCTTTCCCGTCTCACGTTATCTATGTTCGCCGGCGGCGGACGGAACGAAAACGGTTGCGACGGTATCGCGCCGCAGCGCGTGAACCATCGCGCGCCAACCGATCCGATCGATACCATCTTGGCGGGCAGCAATAGATCGTCGCAGGGCGGCATGTGACCCGACAAGTTTTGCTCATCGCTGGCGGGGCGACCGCGGCGAAAGCCCGGTCGGTCGCCTTTGGGCGCTGTTCTGGCGCGTGGGTGGTTCGCACCGGTGATGGGGACATCACCGGCTACGGTGGCCGCCGGGCGCGAACCGTACACGCGGCTCGCATCGGACGCCGGCGCGAACCGGAGGCGGTATAGCCGACCATGTTGAGCCAGGGAGGGCGAAATCCCGGTGGCGCAGGGAAAACGTCATCGGGATTGGGCTACGGGGGATGGGGTAACGATGCCGAAATCTCGCTACGCACGGGTGGATGAGATTTGGCGGCAAAACAGATGACAGGGTTTCATGCGACGGCTATCATTGCGGCGTGGATTCCAACGAACGATTCTATAAGGTTATATGGCCGCACCGCGCCACCGTACTGCGTGTGGCGCTGCTACTGACCCATCGGGACAGTGAGGCTGCGGACATCACCCAGGAAGCCTTAATCAAGGCTTGGCGAAAAGTGGATCACTTCGATGGGAATCAAGGCTCGGTGCAGGCCTGGCTGTTGACGATTCTGCGGCATTGCTGGGTGGACCGGCTGCGATCCGCCGCACGGCATGGCGATACGGTGAGCCTGGAAGATTTACCGGAGGATCCGCCCGCGGTGTGCCGGGAAGATGAACTGCACCCCGCCGCGCTGGATGCCGCCGCCTTTGAGCAAATGCTGGAGCGTCTTTCCGACCAGCATCTCATCACCGCCATTAAGCAACTGCCAGGCGACTTCCGTTGGGCCATCCTGCTGGTGGATGTGCACGGTTATTCCTACGAGGAAGCTGCCGCGGCGCTGGAAGTTCCCGTGGGCACGGTTCGCTCCCGCTTATTCCGCGCCCGGGATGTTCTGCGGCAAAGGCTGGCGGCGGTGGAAGCGTAGATCACTGGCCCATCATGCCGTGCATCATGCCGCCACCCATCTGACCACTACCCATCATGCCTCCGCGCATCATGTGGTCCATCATGCCGTGGTGCATCATCGTGCGCAGCATGTGTTCACGCCAGTGCAGAGCGGTTTCCCGTTGTATGGCCAGTTGGCGGACTACGGCGGCCATGGCGTCGATTTTGGCCTGGCCGGTGGCCCTATCCATGGCCGCGACGAGGCCGGCAAGTTGTTGCCGCTGCTGGCGCATGGTCCGCACCCGCATGGTCATTTGCCGCAGCATAGCGGTACGCATCATCGCACGGGCCTGGCGCATCATTTTCCAGGCCGCTGGCATGGACATGGGCGCCCCCATCGCACCGTGACCGGGAACGCGGCACGCCGCGCCTGATTTGACGCCACCCCTGGAGCCCATGGCGGCGAAAGCCGCTGTGCCGGCAAGAACCACCGCCGCAACCCCCGCGACAATACCGGTTGAACGGTTCATGGAATGTCTCCTTACCAAAGGAACTCACAAGCCGGATGATTATATACCAGGCTGCCACCTCACGCACGCATATAGGCCCCAGGTTGCCGGGTGCCTGACGGATGCGGCTCAAGTTTATACACATCTTTTTTTGATCCTTCCTACGGATGCACCTTGCACCATCAGTTCCAGTTTGGTCCAGCCGCGCCACAACACCAGCCAGCCGGGTGGCCGATCATGCTTACGGTTGAGGTGGCCGCCGAGTTTAGCCAACGCCCAGCAGAAATCATGCACACGCATCGTCGTATGAATTTCGCCGAAACGCCAGGCGCTTAACACCGCCGCATACTCCTGCGGAACCAAGTCGCCGGCCGGGCGGACGTCGGCATTCGGAAGCCGCGAGGCATCGCGCAACTGCAGCAGTTGCGTGGCCACCACGGAAAGCATGGCAATCCCCGCCTGCAGGGCCTTGCCGGTGGTAAACTGCGGCAACTCAATGCCGCAGCCGGTCTTTGGGGCTTTGTGATATTCCTCAATCACCGGGCGGCACGCATACCAACTGATACGTTCATGGGCCGGCTCCGGATTCGCCACAGGTACGTTGGTTAGCAGTATCCACTCCAACGGCGAAGCCCCGACGGGCGGGTCGATCTCGCGCGGTCGCCCCTGGCGACCGGCCAATGGTCATTGAGAATGTTCGCCACGGGCGACCTGCGGTGCCGCCAGCACGACCGGGCCGGCGGCCACACGCACCACCGCTTCGCGGGCGCTTTGTCCATGGTTGGACGGTACTTGTACCTGACGAATGCACAGCGTTGGCAGAGCACGCGCAAAATCATGAAGTTTGCCCCCGCTTCTACCCCCATCGAGCACCATACGCCGGTTGGATTTACTGCGAACCACGTAATGATCTTTCCCCAATTCCATAGCCTCTATGAATTCCTGCGTATCGGCTCCCCGATCCGCAATATTGACCCGCATCGTCCCTTCGGAAACCGGCCCCAGTGCCTTCCATCCCGCCTTCCACAAACGACTTTCCCTTTCCGGATGATTACGCGAAGCCTTGCGTGTCTCGCGATCAGGAACCTCACGTCGCTTATGGAGTATGATGTGTATAAACTTGAGGGGTTATCCCGGTGGCTCGCAACGCTTTTTCCGCCGCGCCAGCAGGGCCAGGCCACCCAGGGCGAGAAGGGCCAGCGTGGCCGGTTCCGGGACGGGCGTGAAGGCGATCTCGGAGATTTGGGTGTTCCAGCCGCTGCCGCCACCAAACTCATTGAACGTCCAGACGGCG
>JAKCCC010000410.1 GCA_021838985.1 Planctomycetota bacterium | reverse complement strand
GGCGCGTTCATCCGTTGCCCGCAAATCCAGAAGGTGCCGCATATCACCGGTGGTTTCAGAAACGCCCAGCAAACCAGATTGGCGGTTCACCAGGCGATTGATCTGTTCCGCGGTTATTCGTTCATGGCGCATCAGATACACCAGCACGCCGGGATCCAGATCGCCGCTGCGCGTGGCCATCGGAATTCCAGCGGTGGGAGTAAAAGCCATGGTGGTATCAAGGGGGCAACCGTGTTTGATCGCGGCCAGGCTGGCGCCAGCGCCCAGATGGGCCAAGATCACCCGGCCGGACGCCGCCGGCGGCTCTACTTCGGCAAGCCGCCGCAGCAGAAAAGTATAGGAAATCCCGTGAAAGCCGTAGCGGTGAACGCCTTGGGCTTCCAACCGGCGTGGAATCGCCAAAAGCCGGGCGACGCGGGGTAAAGCCTGGAAAAACGCCGTATCGAATACGGCCACCTGCGGTACGGGCGCCAGTTGCCGATGAAACATTTCGAGGAGCGCTATTTCCCGCGGCAGATGGTCCGGATCCAGCGGCTGGACACGCCGTAATTCCGCGAGAACGTCAGCTGTGACGACTTGGGATTGTACCAACCGCGGGCCGCCATAGACGACGCGATGGCCTACCGCGGCGACCTGGCCCAGGAGGGACTCGCGCCGCAAGGTTTCCAGCACCAACTGGATAGCGGCCTGAGTATCGGGCGCCTGGATGATCTTATCCTTCCGATCCCGGCGGCTGGATTGATCCGCGGCGCCGCCCGCAGCGCCTTGGGGAGCGGCGACGGTGGATGGGGTGTCATTAGCCGACGTTATCGATAAACGCTGCTCCGCCTCGCCTATACCGGCCAACGCACCGGAAAGCAACTTCGGCCAGGACGGCGCGTCGCGAAAGGCTGCGAATTTAATGCTGGAGGAACCGCCATTAACAGCGAGAATGACCTGGTCGCTTGGAGCAACATGGATAGACTGGGACGGCCCCATGAGCGTGCCTCACCCGCTGGAAATTGCCCCGTGAAGAAAATACCGCAGGGGCGACGGCAGGTCAACAAAGGAAAAGCAACCAGGCGATGCAATTCAGTCGTCCCGCGCCAACGCGCCTCTATGGGCGGCTACCAGGCGAATCTGGTCGTAAGGAACCGTTTCATTAAGCGCGATAAAAAGTGGTTTTAATCGCGTTGAACCGGTAGTCTTAATGGCCGCAGCCACGCGGGCGTAGATGGAGTCGGGAATCCACGCCGCAATGGAAGCCGGTCGCTCCTGGGTGATGTACTCCGCGAGATAATCAGCGATGGTGGAGGGCTTCCGGCCGGTCTGCCGCGCCACTTGGCCGATGGGTGTATTTTTTGCGAACAGTTTCCACGCGAGGGCTTTCTGCGCAGGGGGCCGGCGATAGGCCGTAGCGGCCAATCCCGCCGGCCCCCGCGCCGCCACGGCAGGGTCCGCGGGCGCCGTCGGGGCCAGGGGAAGATCGCTGGGCAGATGGTGCGCCGCGCAATGCGCCTTGATGGCGGCCACCCATTCCGCGCCATACTCTTGCAGCTTGGTTTGACCGATGCCGTAGACGTAGCGCAGACCTGCCAAAGTTGTCGGCCGCACCCGCGCCAGCTCCCGCAACGTGGCGTCGGAAAATATCACGTAAGGAGGTACACCCCGCCGGTCCGCGGCCTCCTTGCGCCGGCGCCGCAGTTCCTCGAACAGCGGCCGGTCCACGCCTTCCCAGGAACTTTCCGTGCGGCGTGACTCGCCAGCGGATTGCAACGCCGTCTGAATCAGACGCACCGGTCGAAGCCCCTTCATCACTTCCACGGAGGCCGGCGTTAATTTGAGAATCGGCGCCGGGCGCCCTTCGCGGAGCAACAGGTTCTCCTGCGCCAGCGCGCCCTGTCCGATAAGCTGGTAAATAAAATCCCGCAACTCACGGCTGGACCGGTCCGCCAGCAGGCCATGGACGGACAACTGATCATGGCGAAGCTGGCGCACTCTTTCGGGATGTTCGCCGCGCAGAACGGCAATGATATGGCCGGCCCCAAACCGCTGCCCCGTGCGCGCCACAGCCGAGAGTATTTTTTGAGCCACCCGCAGCGCGTCGGGAAGCACCTCGGTGTCGCCGAGGCAATGATCACAGGCTCGGCAGGATGTCGTGGCTGGTTGGTACGGCTGGCCAAAATATTCCACCAGCGCCTTATGCCGGCAGACCGCACCGCGGGCAAAGCGGTCCATCTCCTCGAGGTGTCGCCGGGCGGAGAGGATGTAATCGGCGCTTACCGGCGTACCGGTCGCCAGGGCGTCCTGCACGGAGCGATCCAGCAAATACTGCCAGGTTATCACATCCTGGCCGGAGTACAGCAGCACACACTCCGCCTCCAATCCGTCGCGCCCGGCCCGTCCCGTTTCCTGCTGGTAGGCCTCGATGGATTTGGGCAAGCCGGTATGCAGCACCAGACGGATGTTGGAGCGGTCGATACCCATGCCAAAGGCCACGGTCGCCACAATTAAATCGCATTGCTCCCGTGCGAAGGCTTCCTGCACCTGGCGCCGGGTCTGCGGTGTCAGGCCGGCGTGGTAGCCCAGCGCCCGGGGCCGTCCGGATCCGCCCGGAGCATTCAGGGCCGTGACCAGGTCATCCACATCCCGGCGCCGCACGCAATAGATAATCCCGGCCTCCCCTGGATGGCGCGAAAGAGTGTCCTGAATTTGTTGCAGCATGTCGCGGCGGGGCAATACCCGGTAGATCAGATTGGGGCGGTCAAAATTGCCCACGAGCAGGGCCGGATTTTCCAGGGTCAACTGGGCCGCGATGTCATCGCGCACCTGGACCGTGGCGGTGGCCGTGAAGGCGTGGATGGCGCAGCCGGGAACCAGCGTTTTCAGGGTGGAAAGCTGGCGATATTCCGGTCGAAAATCATGCCCCCAATGGCTGATGCAGTGGGCTTCATCAATCGCAAAGCGACGCACTCCGGCGGCACGCAACGGGTCGATCAGCGCGCTCGCCGGACGTTCCGCGGGCGGCATTTCTTTGGGGCCGCCGATCAGCCGCTCAGGGGAAACGAAAAGCAGGTGCAATCGGCCGGCGCGCAGATCGTCCAGAGTTTTTCGGCGCTCCTGCGGACCCAGCGATGAATCGATCTGACTGGCCTGAACTCCGAGGGCCCGCAAAGCGTCCACCTGATCTTTCATCAGGGCGATCAATGGAGAAACGACCACCATGGGTCCCTGCCCGTGCTGGGCCAGATATATCGCCGGAGCTTGATAACAAAGCGATTTTCCGCCGCCGGTAGGCAGTAC
>JAKCCC010000409.1 GCA_021838985.1 Planctomycetota bacterium | reverse complement strand
TCCAGCACCACCCGCCGGCTTACAGGGCCTTGCCCGAATCCCGGGCCGACCGCCACCGCATCGTGTTCCTCGGCAAAAGCGAGCAGGCCTTTCATCTCGCGCGCGTTGATCGCATAACCCGTCGCGCAGGGGCAGATCACAATCACATGGGGAAGAATTTCCCGGGGCGCCGCGATTCGGCACAGACCAGCACCGCTGCGGCACGCCGCCAGGGCCGCCAGGGCCGGAGCACCAATCATGGTCTCACTGCCCCCGATGATCAGGACTTTGCCGTAATCGCCTTTGTGTGAACGCGCCGCCCGCCGCGGAATTTCAGGCAGTTCAATCGTTTCCATGTTCTTACGTTAGGCCCAAACGGGCCGCTTTGGCAAGTGGACGCTGGCGCGCTTCCCACCGCCGGCTTCCGACCGGCCGTCGGGCCGGCGCGTTGTCCTGGCGGTATTCCTACTTCATCGGATCCGGGTTCGATATTCTCGGTCGCCTTTCCCGATAGTCGCCGGTAAATATCCTTCGTGGCGAGAGGTCTGGGTTAACGCAACACGGCTTGAAATTTCCGCTCTAAAATCTTCAGCGCCTGTTGGATTCGCGCGTCGATTTCGTCGCTGCGGAGCGTACCGCCGGGGTTACGAAAAACCAGCGTAAAAGTGCAGCTTTTCTTATCCGATTCCATCTGGCCGCCGCGCCATGTGCCCACGAAACGCAGCGCTTCGAGATACGGCAGGTTCGCCGACAGCAGTGTCGCCCGCACCTCGGCCCAACGTACCGCGGCGCCCAGCAGCACTGACACGTCGCGCTGGACAGCCGGAAAACGAGGCAGCGCCTGCGCTCGACGCACCGGCTCAAACCAATTCCGCCAGGCCTCCCAGCGCAGCTCCGCCCCCGCGGCCGGATGCCGCAGGTCATAAAACTTCAGAACGGCATCGGCAAACCGCCCGACCACGCCCGCCTTCGCATGGTGAACCACCGCGCCGGCGGCCTTCGGCACGTGCACCAGTAACTCCGCCGCCGCGGCCGGAGCCAACGCGCCGCGATCCTGTGGCGTTATCTCCAGCTCGGCCCCGGGACACAGGCGCTGCAGAAGCATCTCCACGGCGCCGAGGATCTCGGTGACACTGTTACCGATCAGCGCGACGCGCCACTCTTGGGCCGGCGGTGCAGCTGGGGAAGCCTGATCTTGCCAGTATACGGCGGCATGTTCAAACAACCGTACCCCCGCTTCGCCTTGATTTTGATTGAACTGCCGCGCCCGCAGCAACCCCGGCCAGAGGCTCGGACGCAACGTGTTGCTTAATTTACGCACGGCATCGCTGACCCGCACCGCCGCCTGACCGGGCTCCAGAAATAGCGCGGCTTCGCGCGGTTCGACAAAACTGTACGTAATCGCCTCCTGCCAGCCGCAACTGACAAGGGTTTCCCGCATGGTCCGATGCGCCTGCAGGACGGCATCATTCGGTTGCAGGCCATGCCGCACCTGATTTTGCACGGGAACCCGTGCGTAGCCCCACAAACGAAGAATCTCCTCGATAAGGTCAATCTCGCGGCTGATGTCGCTGCGATACGATGGTATGCGGCAGAGGATGCGATCCGATTCCAGCTGTGGTTCCAACCCCAGGCGCTCCAGAATCTCCAGCATTTCCGTGACGGGGATGTCTACACCGACAATCTGTCTGACCCGTGCCGGCCGCACGGCAAGGGCCACCGCGTCCTGCGGGCGGGGGCGGGCATCGCCGCCGAAAGCGCCGGCCCGCATCCTGGCACCCCCCGGCTCCGGCGCCGGGGAACAGCCAGCCGCCAGAATGCAGTCATCGCGCCCCTGCTGCCGCGGTGCGACCGTGCAGACTGCCCCGACGGCCAACACCCCGCCAGCCACCTGCTGCAACAGCGCCGCGGCCCGGCGGGAGGCATAGTCGGCCAGAGCCGGATCGATGCCGCGCTCAAACCGAAACGATGAGTCGGTCGCCAATCCCAGCCGCCGGGCTGTCCGACGGATGCTGAACGGTTCAAAACGGGCCGATTCCAGGAGAATATCCCGTGTCGCTGGAACCACTTCGCTGTCCCGACCGCCCATAATTCCGGCCAGCGCGACTGGCGCAGCGGCGTCCGAGATCACCAGCGCTTCCTCGGTCAGGCCATGGACACGGCCGTCCAGTGTGGTGATCTTTTCGCCGGCCGCCGCCCGCCGCACGATAATTTGGCGCTCCGCTATTTTCGCCAGATCGAAGGCGTGCAAGGGCTGGCCCGTATCCATCAGCACAAAGTTAGTCACATCAACGACGTTGTTGATGCTGCGCAGACCTATCGTTGCCAGCGCCCTCTGCAGCCAGGCTGGTGACGGGCCGACACGAACCTCGCGCAGCACGCGTGCTGAGTAATAAGGACACCATTCCGGCGCTGCGAGCTGTACCGTCACCCACTTTTCCGCCGCCGGCGCGGTTTCGGTCAGGCGCGGTTCCGGCGCCGCAAAACGCCGCCGCGATAGCGCCGCCAGTTCGCGCGCCAGCCCCAGATGACTTAAACAATCCGGCCGATTACTGGTCACCTCCACATCCAGCACCTGGGTTCCGTCGATGGTCTCGACACGTTCGACCACAAAGCCACCCTGGATCAACGCCTCCTGCGCCTCCGCAGCGGCAATCGGACGATCCAAGTAGGTGGCAATCCAATCCAAGGCGATCTTCATGGCGGTATTTCTATCTGCCGGCGCGGCCGGCGCGGGATCAGGTTGGAAAATCCGTCAGCTGCTGCGCGGCGCGGGTTCCCGCCCTGACGCTTCGGCCGGTACGTCATTCGGGCTATAGCGGCGCACGACCGAACCCTCTGCGGTCCGATCCAGGTGAAAGTAGGCAAAATCCGTCGGGCGTAGCTCCGCCAGAGCGGTGCTGACGCTGGACGGAAGGTTCATCTGGCGTGTGGTCGCAAGCACCTGGCAATTAAAATGATCCGCCGCTGCAACCAGTTTGCGCAGGACCTGCGGGAGCAGCGCTTCCGGACAGGCGTTGGCCAGCTCGTCCACCAGCACCATGCCGTGTGGCGCCGACGACATCGCTAGAATCAACGATAACAGGCGCCCGACCGTATCGCCCAAAAAAGGGATAGGAATTTTTCGCCCCAGGCCGATGTCGGCGTGAATCAGTCCGGCGCCACCCATGTGGATGGCGGAAAGGCTCTGGATTTGCGGATCCGCGGTCCGCACCAGGTCCAGGACTATATCCGTCTGTTGCATAATTTCCAGTTCGCCGTAACGCTCCGCTTCCGCCTTGGGATTCGCCGGAACCCGGGCCGG
>JAKCCC010000408.1 GCA_021838985.1 Planctomycetota bacterium | reverse complement strand
CGCTGAATGGGCTTGGCCACGGTAAAACGGTGGCGCCAATATATCGCTGGCAACGCCTGGCCGCCCCACGGCCGCACCACCTGCACGGGCGTGGCCGCCCGCGGCGCCATACCGGCGGCCCAATGCTGCGGCTTGCCGGCCACTGCCCGCCAAGATTCGTTCGTCGCGACCGTCAGAGCCTTCCCGCCGGAAAAACGAAGATGCAGACCGACGAATAACTCGGACGGGTTGGGCGCCGCCCCCTGGTTCCACAGCAATACGGCCAGCCGATTGACCCCGGGCTGAAGGAAGCGCCGCACCTGGAATTGGCCGGGGGCGTTAAACGGCGAGCCCCATTGCGAACTAATCAATCTTCCGTTGATGGAAATCAGCGCCGCGTTGTCGGCGGCGCATTCCAGCACCGCGCTCTTTATCCGGCGGCCGGCCGGTATGATAAACGTTTTGTAAAACGTGAAATGACCGGCGGAAGCCTGGGCGTCGTTGCTACCCGGCGCTGACTGCCAGTTTATCGCGCGCACAAAAACCCACGACGCCCCCGCGAACGGCGGCCGCCAGCCGATCCATTTCGCTCCGCGCCACGCCGCCGGCGCCAGTAGGCCTTCCTGCCATTGCTTGATGGCGCTCCAGCGTGAGACCTTTCCCGCCTGGTTCCATACCCGCACCTTCCAGAAACAGCGCTGCCGGGAAGATAAGGGCTTACCGGCGTAGCGCACGTCGGTGGAGTCATCCGAACGAACGCGGCCGGAGGCCCAAAGATTGCCCTGGTTCCGCGCCAGCAGGCTACGCGAGGAAGCCACTAGAATCTCGTAGGCGCTCTGGGATTGATCGCGCCCTTTCCACGGCAGCACCCAGCCTAATCGCGGCCGCGTGGCGTTAATCGCCAGGGGATTTGGCCGTAACTGACATTGCAGCTTAACTGGCGCCGCAACCGCCGCTTGCACTGCCCCACCCGCCAGGCTCAGCAGCGTCAGCGCCGCCACCGTACTGAAAATGGCGGACCAGGGCGCGTTCGCGGCGGTGGCTGGGGTGGCGCCGGCTACGCCGACCGCCCAGCGCCGAATGGAATCCGTTTTCATCGTCCGCGGGCTTCCACAGCCGACAGGAGGAACTGCCTTGAGTTTGCTCAACATCGGCACCATCTCCTGATAAATCTAACGCAGCAACCGCTGGTGCGCCCGCACCAGCAGATCCACGGATCGACTCGGCGTAACCACCGTGATAGATGGATTCAGTAATCGGGCGCAAGCCCGCGCCGCCGCATAGCCGCCGATCTTGCGGCCGTTCATATCAAACCGCGACCAGGCGTGCACTATAATCCAGGCGAAATGACGATCCAGCGGAACACTTCTCTTCGCCGCCCAGCGATTCAGCAGCGCCGCCACATATCGCGGGCTACCCATCACGGGGCTGTTGTGCGGCTGGCGCCAAATGGCGGAAAAGGCTGAAATGATCGGCAAGGGCGGACCATGGGGCCGGCGCACCCATATAATTTTGCCGCGCCCGGCGGCGTAAGGTGCGAATTGAATCGCCAGGACGCCGCGCACGGCGGGCATGTTGCGCGCAATCAGCCGGTAGCCTTCCCGGGCCGCCCGATTCGCCCAATGCACCGAAAAAGCGGTCATTACATGCAAACCCAAACGCACCAGCATGGTATTGGTGCGCCGCAGAATCGGGATCAGTGAGAACCATCCTCCGCGCTTCCGGCCGAACTGGTCTAAATAAAAATAACCATTGGCGTACTGCACGAAACTATCCTTGCTGCTGGCGGTGTGGAAAAAATCATCCAGGACGTAAGGATCAACCTGTGCCAGATCGACGCCGGGCACCCCCCAGCCAAACGGCGTATCGCCGCGGCGCGGATTGGCCCAGTAGGCGCGACCGGTGACCAGTCCAGCCATCGCCCATTCCAGGTTGTCGCCGTCGCTAAGCACAAAGGCCACGTAATGGCGCTGGGGGTTGAATTTATAGCGATGGTCGCGGCCGGCCGGCGGCGAGCGTCGGTGAAATACCCTCGCGACCGGGCCGGAAGAAAGTACGGGTAGATTCGAGCAGAAGTCAGCCGCCACCACGCGCAGGGCATATTGGCTGGCCAGACTAACCGACTGGAATTCGTCGGTACCCCAGCCGATGACAATTCCGCCGGGGCGCATGAGCGTTAAGCCGCGCTGATAGCCTCCGCCGGGCGCGTTCAACGTACATAGGGCGTTGGCGGCGACGATTTCGTCACGCAGCGTGGCATGCGGATAAAGCGCCAGGCCCAGGCAGGTGCGCGAAAAACGGCCATGCAGTTTCCGCAGCAGCCAGGAAAAAGTTTTTCCCCGCGCATCGGCCAGCATTTTCAAGCCTTCGGCCCGCGCCTGCGACTGCAGACGTTGATTGACCGCGACCGCGTCCAGCGGGGCACACAGCGAAGTGGCCAGGTTTACTGAAATGTTATTTCCGCCACGGTAGAGGACATAGCCTTTAATCAAGCCGGCCCGGTGGAAACGGCTCACCCACTTGAAAAGCTGATCGGCCGCCGTGCGCTTCACCGGCACGGGATGGGTTTTCAGCCAGGCCCGCCGCCAGAGATGATAAGCGGGATCGCCAGTGGCTATCCATACCATCGGACCCGGGCCGCGGTGTCGCTCGCGCCAGGCCAGCAGGCCAGAGAGGGTCTCCAGCAGCACCTTATCACCGGAATCGGGCAGCCGGGGGATAACCAGCAGACTTCGAGGAACCGGAAACCGCGGCCAGGATCCACCGCCGCTGGCGGCCCACGCGGCACCGCCGGAGCCCAGCAGGACCCAAAATACAACCGCAGCCGTCATGCCGGGGTATAAGCATCGCCGGATCATCGTTTTTCCCCGTACCTGAACCGCGCCAATTCCGCCGGCGTACCCAGCCCCCCACCGATGGCTCGGACCGGGAAAAGTGATGGCTCGCGTCCCATAAACGCCAGTCCCAGCGCCACAGGCGCCTTAAGGCGCCTTAAAATGCACGTGATTCGCACGCGCCGCCGCTAATCCACAGTCCACCCGGTGTCGCCATGACCAGCGCCGCGAAAACCGTTTTGAAATTTCTCCAGCCGTCCATCTTTACCGCAGTCGTCCCGGCCCGGGCGTATAGCTGAACCTGTACACACCGGGTCCTAAAGCCGCCAGTTGTTGATCGCCGTTCCTGTAGACCGAAAACCTCCCGATATTTGGCCCCTTGCCGCGTATCGGGCGCCCCGCGGAACCCGGAAAAATCAGATGGCCCGACGCACCCGGCGGAATGCGGATCGTCCATACCAAATGCCGCC
>JAKCCC010000407.1 GCA_021838985.1 Planctomycetota bacterium | reverse complement strand
GATACTCAACCGCCAGTTCCCGGCCACGGCGTCCCGGAGCCGGTCGGAGAGTCGCCCCCAATGGAGACCGACGCCCCTAAGTTTAGTCGTCCGCGGTGCCCCGCTGCGCTGAAGAAGACGCATGGCTCCCTTGCCGCCGTCTCCCCGAAAAATTGTTACGGCCCAACCGGCGCCCAGACGCGCCCCCCGACCTCGCCGGGCGGGTTACAATAGCGGCTGAATATAAGGAAACCCTCTATGCGCATCGCCATGGCCCAGTTGAATCCCATTGTCGGCGACATCGCCGGCAACACCGCCCGCATTATCGGAGCCATGCAGCAGGCCAGGCAGCGTGGCGCGGAACTGGTTATCACCTCCGAATTGGCGCTGATTGGTTATCCGCCCCGCGATTTGCTGTTAAAACCGGCGGTGCTGGCCCAGATGGAGCAGGCGGTGCAGCGCCTTGCCGCAGCCAGCCGGGGCTTCGCCACGCTGGTCGGATATGTCCAAAAAAATACCGCAGCCGCCGGCCGGACGCTTTACAATGCTGTGGCCCTGGTGCAGGATGGGCAGGTGCTGCACCGGGGTTATAAAAGCCTGCTACCCACGTACGACGTCTTTGATGAGAGCCGCTATTTTGAACCTGGTCCGCAAGTGGAAATTGCGGATTGGAGTAACGAAAAAATCGGCCTGTCCATCTGCGAAGACCTATGGAATGACGAACAGGTGGCGGGACGGCCGTTGTATCATTTCAATCCCATCGCCGCCCTGGCGGGCGCCGGCGCCACGCTGCTGGTGAATCTTAGCGCTTCACCCTTCGTGCTGGGCAAGAATGATTTTCGCCGCAAACTGATTGCGCATCAGGCCCGCCGATGGCGCCTGCCGATCATATACGTCAACCAGGTGGGGGCGAATGATGAATTGATTTTTGACGGCAATTCGACTGCCTGCGATGCCCAGGGCCGCCTCCTGGCCCAGGGCCGCGATTTCGAAGAAGATCTGGTGGTGTTTGACTTACCGGAGCGGGCGGGCGATGCCGCCGGCCGACCGGGGACCATCCTGACTGCGGGCGAACGGAGCGCCACTGGCGAGCCGGCCGCTTCGGTCGCCGTCGCGGCGCCCTGGCCCGAGCCGCGCCGGGATATGGCCGCACTTCACGCGGCGCTGCTTTTGGGGCTGCGCGACTACGCCCGCAAGTGCGGTTTTAAAACCGCGGTGGTTGGCCTGTCCGGCGGCATCGACTCGGCCCTGGTCGGCGTCCTGGCCGCGGAAGCCTTTGGGCCGCGAAATGTCACCGGTGTGGCCCTGCCCTCCCGCTACAGCAGCGACCATAGCCAGAGCGACGCCGCCCGCCTGGCGGCGGCGTTGGGCATTCAGTTCCACATCGTCCCGCTGGAAGCGCTGCATCGGGCCTTGGAAACCACCTTAGGGCCGCTGTTCGCGGGCACCGCTCCGGGGCTGGCGGAAGAAAATATGCAGGCCCGTCTGCGCGGCACCATTCTCATGGCCCTGTCCAATAAATTCGGCCATCTGCTGTTAACCACCGGCAATAAAAGTGAAATCGCCACGGGTTATTGCACCCTCTATGGCGATATGGCCGGTGGTCTGGCGGTGATCAGCGACGTACCGAAAACGATGGTCTATCGCCTGGCACGCTATATCAACGCGCAGGCTGTGGCCAACGGCCGGCCGCCGCCGATTCCAGAGGGTTCCCTGACCAAAGCCCCCAGCGCCGAGCTTCGCCCGAACCAGACCGATCAGGATTCGCTTCCGCCCTACGACGTGCTCGACGCCATTCTGCAGCGCTATGTGGAAGAGGAAAAATCGGTCGGGACGATCGTGGAGGAAGGGTTCGCTGCGCCCACCGTCCTGAAAGTCGCCCGGCTGGTGGACTTGAACGAATACAAGCGCAAGCAGATGCCGCCGGGGTTGAAAGTTACCTCCCGCGCCTTCGGTTGGGGCCGCCGTATGCCGATCGCCCAGCGCTATGATCCGGCCGCGATGACGGAGCAACCGGCGTCATGCCCGCGCTGAGTTTCGGTGGCGGTTAGACCGCCCAGGTGTACCACCTCTCCCCGGCGGGCGCGCCCGGGCGTCCGGGGCCGGGCGGCGGATAGGCTACCCCTTAACGCTTCGTAGGCGGCCTGTTCGTAGCGCAGGCAACACCTTAGCCGTCCGCAGCGACCGCTGCTTTGGGCCGGATCCGTTGGCGCCTGCTGGAGCCGCGCCGCCCGCAGGGATACGGGGGCGAGCACTTTCAAAAACTGCTGACAGCAACAGGACAGACCGCACCGGTCGTAATCCGCGGTCAGCCGGGCCGCATCGCGGGGACCCACCTGCCGCAGCTCCACCCGCGTGTGTAATTGCTGCGCCAAGGCCCGCACCAAGCTCCGAAAATCCACACGCTGGGCGCTCGTGAAATAGAAGGTTACGCGCTCTAATCCCAGCAAAGGCTCCACCTCCAAAATTTTCACCGCTAAGCCGTGCTCCTTCGCCAGGGTGCGGGCCAGATTTAAATGCTGCGGCTTGACCTCTTCCAGCGACCGCTGTCGCGCCAGGTCCTGCCTTGTGGCCACGCGCAACACGCGTCCGTTCCAAGTTATAGGAAAAGACGCGCCGCCGGAGGCCTTGATATATTCCTGCAGACCGGCGCGGTCCAGCCTCTGGCCGCCCTCATTCGCGGTCTCTAGGCCGATCAGCAGCGATGCGACTTCCGTACCGCGCGGCGTGCGCACGACCAGCGGCGTACCGCACCGGACCGTCGCCGTGACCTGACTGTTTGAAAATTCCCCCAGCGTCCGTAAATAGCCGTAACGCGCCACCACTGCGGCCGGGATCGGCGGGTCAGGTGCCGGGTCGTCAGCCGGCATTATTTCCAGGGACAGCACCATGTCATTTAGTCTCCAGCGCTGCATGCTGCTGGCGCACGTGCTCGAGCACCCCCTGGCAGACCAGTTGGCATAAATTCTTCACCGTGACATCGGAAATACGGTAGACCACCTGGGATCCCTGCCGGTCAAAACTTACCAATCCGGCCTGCCGGAGCAGCGACAAATGCTTGGACGCGGAGGCCTGTTTGATGGCCAGTTCGTGGCTAAGCGTGGTGACGTTGGCGGGCGCCTGTTCCAACCGCGCCAGAATGCGCAGGCGATTTTCATCGCCCATAGCGCGAAATCGGTCGGCTACCTGCGTGACAAGGTCGGGATTCTTGGAATCGAACATGGGAATATATTCCTTGTTGGGCATAATGCCAAATTATAGTCAATGCCGCGGTGCCGTAAAAGTAACACAACTGCGGCCCCGCGCC
>JAKCCC010000406.1 GCA_021838985.1 Planctomycetota bacterium | reverse complement strand
TGGCGCTGCGTCTATAGAGGTGGGACGACCATGATTAAATGCATCAGCTACTGGTCCATGCCAAATGGCTTGGAAGGAACGTGTCCCTGGGAACAGGCCTTGGCCATATCCAAGGCGGCGGGGTTTGCCGGTTTAGAAGCCGCCATTGGAACCAGTGGCATCCTCACGCCAGATACCGATGAGGCCACCTGCCGCCGCTATCGCCAGGAGGCGGCCAAACACGGCATAGCAGTGGAAACGCTGGCCAGCGGCATGAGTTGGTCGGTCAGCCCTACCCATCGTGATGAAACCATTCGCCGCCGCAGTATTGAAATGCACGAAAGGGCGCTGCAGCGCGCCGCCTGGTTGGGCTGCACGTCGATGCTGTTTGTACCGGGCGCGATCCGCATTCCCTGGGACCCGTCTTATCCCCTGGTACCGTATGAATCCGCCGTGCGCTGGGCCAGGCAAGCCGTTACGCGCCTGGCGGACACCGCGCAGCGTGTCGGTGTGGAATTGTGCGTGGAGAATGTCTGGAACGGTCTGTTCTATTCGCCGCTGGAATTTCGTGATTTCATCGACTCAATCCATTCACCGGCCGCCGGTGTTTACTTTGATGTCACCAACGTGCTCGGCTACCATCAGGATCCGCCGGATTGGATTCGCCTGCTTGGCCAACGCATTCGACGAGTGCATCTGAAAGATTACAAAATCAGCGTGGGCGGTCTCGGCGGCTTTTGTGAACTGATGGATGGCGACATGCCTTGGGCCGAGACCATGCGGGCGCTGAGGGCCATCGGTTATCACCGGACGCTGGTGGCGGAAATGCTCCCCTGGAAAGACGGACAGATTGAACGCACCAGCGAGCGGATGGACAAAATCATAGCGATGTAGGTTCTAAACTGGAGGCTAAACATGGTACGAGTGGGCATCATCGGCATGGGCTTCATGGGCAGCATGCATTTTCGCAATTATCAAAAGATCCCCCAGGCGAAAGTGGTTGCCGTTGGGGACATCAATTCGCGCCGCGCCCACGGCGACCTAAGCGATTTATGGGGTAATATCGGTAGTCCCTCCGCGGCAAGCCTGCCTATGGAAGGGATCACGCCGCTTACCGACGCGCGGCAACTGATGGCCAGGCCGGAAGTGGACCTCGTTGATATCTGCGTGCCGACCCCGGCTCATGCCGCCTTGGCCATCGAGGCTCTGGCGGCGGGCAAACATGTACTCTGTGAAAAGCCCCTGGCGCGCACGGCTGCCGATGCCCGCCGCCTGGCCCAGGCCGCCAGCAAAGCCAAAGGTTTTTTTATGCCCGCCATGTGCATGCGCTTCTGGCCGCAATGGGCGTGGCTCAAGCAGAGTATCGTGGAAAACCGCTATGGAAAAGTGCGGGCGGCTACTTTTCGCCGGTTAGGCTCTCCGCCCGGCGTCGCCTGGTACAAAGATGGCGCCAACTCCGGCGGCGCGGTGCTGGATCTGCATATTCACGATACCGATTTTGTAAACTTCCTGTTCGGAGCGCCGGCGGCGGTGTTCACCTGCGGCTATAGCGCCTTTACCGGCAGCCTGGATCATGTGCTCACACAATATTTGTACCCAGGCGGCCCGGCGGTCAGCGCGGAAGGCGGCTGGGATATGGCTGCGGGCTTCGGTTTTTCCATGCGCTACACGGTGAATTTTGAACGGGCCACCGCGGATTTTGATTCCAGTCGCGATCGACCGTTGCTGCTCTATGCCGACGGGAAAAGCGAACCGATCTCTTGCGCGGCCACCGATGGTTATTTCGAGGAAATTAACTACTTTATTGCTTGCATCCAGACGGGCCGGCGGCCGGAAACAGTTACCGCTGACGATGCCGCGGCCGCCATTGGCATCATTGAGGCGGAAGTAAAGAGCGCCCAGACCGGCCGGCCGGTGAAGATATCCTCGTAAGGCCCCGACCCCCGCGCTGCAGTTTAGCCGCCCACGGCGGGCGCCCTCCGCGGTTGAATCGTCGTTGTTCGCGGCGCAGTTCAGTCGCCACGGCGACCGCGAGCTCGGCACCCGGTTTCCGCCCGGCGACCATCTCACGCGAAGCCGCGAAGCGGGATGCCGACCGCGCTACCAGCCCGTTTGGGCTGGCGAAGCGTGCCCGACGTTACGGCACATCGCAGTGTGTCCCCTGGGGCTATCGGGAGTAAATCGTCCGCCCGTCGGGTCACCGTGGCGCGGTAATGAATCAGCAGCGGTGATAGGGACATCGCCGGCTACGAGGACGTTTACGCCGTTTCGTGGCAAATCGTCATTATCCGTTCCATCTGTATCACAATCTCCGTGTTTCTTCGCGCGACGCAACGATTTTTGTTCAGCGCCAAGATTCCGATGTTCGATGGGCGTTATCCCTGGCCGAGGTTACCAAAGGCGACTCTTCGACGCAGGGACTATATATTTCGGTTGCCGGCATAGTTTAGTCGCCATGGCGACCCGCGCCGGGCAGTCTGTGGATCGTCTTTGGTTGCGGCCCCGCCGCGCTGTGTTATCCTTGCGGCTCAAGAGGATTCGCACCCATGCCAGCCACCAGCCGGCCATATTCGGACATCCAGCGGCAGGTGGAGGAATTTGCCAGCTATTTCACCGCCGCGGAAGGCGAGTTGTCCCGCGTGATCGTCGGGCAGCGCGAGGTGATTCGGCAAAGCCTGCTGTGCCTGTTGGCGGGCGGGCACGCTCTGTTGGAAGGGGTGCCGGGACTGGGCAAGACACTCCTCGTGCGAACCTTGGCCCAGGTGTTGGACCTGCCGTTTTCCCGCATTCAATTCACCCCTGATTTAATGCCGGCGGATATCATCGGCACCTCCATTCTGGCGACGGACGCCTTAGGCAACCGCAGCCTGCAATTCCAGCCCGGCCCCCTGTTCGGTAATCTAATTCTGGCGGATGAAGTGAATCGCGCCACACCGAAAACGCAGTCAGCGCTATTGGAGGCGATGGCCGAACAGTCGGTCAGCGTGGCCCGCACCACGCATCGCTTGGCCGAGCCGTTCTTTGTATTGGCCACACAGAACCCGCTGGAGATGGAGGGAACCTATCCCCTCCCCGAGGCCCAGCTCGATCGGTTCACCATGAAAATTTTGGTTCCCGCACCCGCGGTGGCGGAAATGGTGGAGATCCTGCGGCGAACCACCGGGCAGAACCTCGTCGCAGCCGTGCGCCGGTTAGACACGGTACGGCTGGTGGCCATGAAACAGTTGGTGCGAGCCGTTCCAGTGGCGGAAGTGGTGGCGAGCTACATCAGCCGTCTGGTATTAGCGACGCATCCTCGGGACGCTGCGG
>JAKCCC010000405.1 GCA_021838985.1 Planctomycetota bacterium | reverse complement strand
TTCCCACGGCGCTGCCGAAAAAAAATTCGCGCGAGGGCGGGAGGATTTTCAGAGATGGTGATGGAGCGCGGCCGCTGGGCGGCGCTGGGTTCCCATGGGGTTTCACTGAATTGCAACGCGCATTGGAGTGAGCTTGTTCTCGATGGCCTGGGCGTCATAGAAGTAGGCGTGACACTCTTGATGCCAGCCTAAGCGGGAATCCGCCCGCACCAACTGGAGCGCCACAGCAGCGTTCTGGCATTCGTCGGCGATAATTTGCCGGGCGACAGCATCGAGCGGCAGATGGCAAGGGGGCGTGCCGTGCACGGCGGCAAGTTGGTCCAGCCGCCAGCGGTGGAATTTCGCCAGATTCAAGAAGCTTTGCAGTTGCGATGCAATCATCGCCGCCGTGCTTAGCTCCTCGGCGCAGTGGACCTGGTGGCGCCCGGCAGCGCTGCCGGACAGGGCGGCACGGTACTCCACGACGCCGCGTGCCCATAGCCGGCCCATCGCTTCAAACGATTCAATAATCTGGGACAGGGAAAAATCACCCAGGCAATCTTCGAAGCGATCGCCTAATTCGTGGACGAGCCAGGACGGCCCCAGCGGCTGGCCGCGGTAGTACGGCCCCAAGGCGACGGCCGGCGCATAGTTCAGCGGCGACCAATAGAGGAAGTGAATGGAGAATGGATGATGCTCGAAGGCTTCCGCGAAGTGCCGCCAAGCCTCGCGGAGTCTGGAAACATCGACCGCGCCGAAATATTGGCGAGCCAGCTCAGCGGTGAATGTGGCGTAATCGCTGTAGAGCACGGGATCGGAGCAAAACAGTCCGAAGGCAAAGCTGTTAAGGGTTAAAGAGCAGCCGAAATTCCAGGTGGCCATGACACCGGCGATGTTATGTTCGTGGAGCCGCACCAATTTGCGATGAAGGTTGCCGATCAAGGGTAGATTGGGCACGGTGGCGATTTCGTGGGTCGTGCCAATCTGCAGTTTGGCATGGATGGGCAGGGAGGCGTGTTCGGCCGCCCGTTGGGAACCAAGAAAGCGCTCGCTGGGACCAACGTAGCGCAGGGAATATTCATCAATCAGCAACGGGGCGTTGCGCCAGGTGGTGGTCCCACCGCGCTCCCAATCCGCCAGCAGCTCTATCGGCGGATGAAGCCGACTGATAATCTCGCCTTGCGGATCGGCATACCACATGGACCAGCTCCAGTTCCACGCCAGAATGCGTGGCCGCGGTTGGACCTGGCCGGCCGCCCGGCGCCAGAGGTCGATGAGCTCAGCGACCACGTCGGCTGGTTCGCGCCGGGCGCAGCGCGGACACTGCATGGCGGGCGGAGCGCCAGGGGCGCCGTCGTTGAGGTTGAATCGCCGGTAGTGCGACCAGCAGTGGGTATGATACTCGCTGGCGGTAATCAGAATAATACCGGCCAGTCCCGGCAGCGACGTGAAGACCTGGCCGGCGGCCTCGGCCATGAAACGCCGCACGGTTTCGGTGGAGGTACACAAGGCCGTTACCTTACGATGTTCGGTCCAATCTTCCCACGGCTGCCCGGCGATATCGGCGTGGTGGTTCCAGAAGGGATCATCCGAGGCCACGGCCAGCGGCTCATTAAAGTATAGCCATACGCCCAGGCCGGCCTGACGTCCGCGCTGAATGACGGTGCGCAGACTTTCGATGCGCTGGCGCATGGCGGCGTCGTTGAGTTCCGGCAGGACCGTGGAGTGAATCAGTTCCCGGAGCCGGCCGCGCAGCCAGACTCCGTCGAAACCGTGGGCGCAGATGTTGCGCAATACCGAATCGGTATAAACCCCGGCTGCTTGCAGCGGTTCGTCGGCATAGAAATCGCTCGCCGGATCACGCCAGATGCGCGGGTTAGGCCAAGCGGAGTTAGTGGGGTTATTGGTCAATTTCGGTGTTCCTATTTGGGCGGGTCGGGGGTACTCACCGGGGGGCCAAAGATGCCGCGCAGACGCCGCAAGATCATTTCCACAGCACGCTGACCGTGCTGGCGCGTGGCCTTGCCAGCCGAGGCCAGGTACCACCTTTCGGTAGAAAGTTTACTCATATCCACACCGGCAGGGTCCAGCGCCAGCAACAGGCTGGTCTCGCCGACGCCGGCGTGATCGAAATCATAACCTTCGATAATGGTCTGATCCATCAAGGGGTGGATGCGGACCCAGTTGAACGGGTTGTCGCCGGCGGCGTGTTCGGCGTAATACGCGGCCATCTTGTTGTCACCCCACCAACCTTCGCCGCGCTGCTTTTCGAGAAACTCAAAGGTGGCCTGCCGGGCCGCGAGCTTGAAAGCCAGATCGGTGGGCATGCCGGCCACGAAATTCTCGCTTTGATGGTGGATGACGGCATGGACGTTGCGAAACCCGATACGGAGCAGGCTGCGGAACAGGCCGCGGGCCAAGGGGAGCAATTCACTGGAATCCACATGCACCGTGCCCTTACCCTCCGGCGCCTCCACGGCATAGCCGCCCGCGCCGTAATAAAAGGGCGGCAAGATGACCAGAGGCATTTCCTTTTCCAGTTGCTCCAGGCTGCGCACCACCACCAGCGTGTCCAACCCCACCGCCAGGTGCTCGCCATGGTATTCCAGCACGCCCAGCGGCAGCACCACCGGCCAGCGTTGGTCGATGGCCGTGCGGATTTGGTGCGGCAACATCATTTCGTAACGCATCGCGCCTCCTGGACGGACCCGGCGGGAAAACCCAGCACCGTGTAGTAAGCCAGATTGGCCTGCCGCACGTCGGCACGACCCATCTGACAAATCACCGGTACGGTACTGGTTACCTTCAGCGCATACTGGCCGAAAGGCAGCCGGTAGCCGCCAATCGGCTGATCCAGCCGAAAGCACCGTACCCGCCGGGCCTGAACCACTTGCCGCGCCGGTTCAACCGGCGCGCGGTCCGTAAAGTACACCGTCAATTGCACCTCGGCGTTAAGCCCATTCGGATTAAGAATAATCAGGGACTCGTGGCCCTTGAACGCCCCCTCTCCCGGCGGCGGCAGATCACCATCCGGAAAGAACCAGATGCGATGACCGTATTTCGCCGTTCGGGCTTGAGGGGCACTCTTGACTCTCGATTTTGTCATTCGGTTCACCTGTCTGCCCCCGTAACTTCCGCGTGCCGATCAGGCGGTGTTGACATCCAGCCGCCACGGCACGGGGACGGCGCCTACCACACCGCGCCGCCCCGGGCGTTGCAGCAGGGACCGGCGTACGGGCCGCCGGGCTAACCACGGTGCCTGTACACTCCCTAAACGAAGACGACACCGGCGTAGAAGGAAAGCTAAGCCGTG
>JAKCCC010000404.1 GCA_021838985.1 Planctomycetota bacterium | reverse complement strand
GGAAATTCTAACGCCGGGCGAAGCAGGGAACAACGGAAGAACGAAGGCCGCAGCGCCTCCCAAAATCCCTTTCGCGTATCTCGTGTATTTCGCGGTTACAAATCGCTGTAGATCCGTGTGATTGTATGTTGGAAAAGTAAGAGTCCGTGGTTCTCTTGGCCGCCGCCTGAGCCGACGCCCCCGTCAGCTGCCTCGCCCCCGGCGCCACGTAGAGCCGACGCCCCCGTCGGCTGGTCCTGCCCCGCTTCCGCGCAGGGCACACCATTTTCCAAACAAGCCCAGCCCGCGCCCTTTCTTCATGGCTTCGTGATTCCCGTGGTTCCTGCCTCCGTCTCAAAAATACGTGTACATCCGTGTGATCCGTGGCTCTCCTGCTTGCGGCCCCGCCGCGCTGTGAAATCCGTGCAACCGATCGCCCCCTCGCGACGCCGGGATTTCGCCCCGATAGCCACGGGACGCAATCCGTGACCGCGCCGTCCCCCGGCGTTCTTAGTCCCCTGGCGGTTCACCCGCTTCTTCGTGTCTTCGCGTGAGGCCCGGCCCACCCCTACCTTCTATACTCCGTCCCGCGACAAATCCTTGTGGTGCGGACCTCCAGGTCTGCCGGACAGCTATACTCCATTTGGCCTGCAATGAGACATTTACTCTACGCGGCTGTTAATGGGATATCTGATTCGGTATTTCGGTATTATTGCCGGAAAATCAGCATTTTTCCGCAGCTTTCGCGCCCGATAAATGTATCGCCAGAGGCGGCGTTGAGTATAAATGAAAAAGGCGGCAGGTCTGGAGACCTGCACCACAGAGTGCAGGCCCGCGACAAATCCTTGTGGTGCGGACCTCCAGGTCTGCCAGGTTTGTGGTGCGGGCCCGCAGGCCTGCCAAGTTTGTGGTGCGGACCTCCAGGTCTGCCGGACAGCTATACTCCGTTTGGCCTGTAATGAGACATTTACGCCACACGGCTGTTAATGGGATATCCGATTCGGTACGATTGTCGGGAAATCAGCATTTTTCCGCAGCTTTCGCGCCCGCCAGGTTCGCCCGTTGATCTTGGCGCCATGCCGGTCTGCCTAAATTTTGGTCACCCGGCCCGCGCCACATCGCGCCCATCCATCGCCCCGCAGTCCCGATGGCTACCGAGACCCCGTTTGCCGCCGCGAACCTGCCCGCGCCAACCCTCTCCCCGCCCATTTTGCCAGTCCCCCGCCAGGATCTTCGCAGCCCACTGCCGACCTTATATCCGTCCTGTCTATCCTGTATATAATTATGTGGGATTGGAGCCGTTGGGGGACTTCGCTTGGCCAAAACGCAAGGAAATTCCATGGACAACGGGTTAGGACAGCTGAGGGAACGCGAATTAACCCGGGTGGCAGTGATCACCTGCGCCGTGCTGGAAACGGAAGTGGAGCATTTTGTGCGCAGCTGCCCTCAGGTGCTGCATGTTGAAAAGCTTCGCCAGGGCCTGCACAACGATCCACCGCAGCTGCGTCGGGAACTGCAGGAAGCGGTGGATCGCGTCGAACAGCAGGTTCCGAAAGCGGAGGTGATTGTGCTGGGCTACGGTTTGTGCAGCCGCGGGACGGAAGAGGTTTGCACCCGGCGCTGCCGGATGGTTATTCCCCGCGCCCACGACTGCATTACCCTGCTTTTGGGCGATCGTCGGCGTTATGCCGACTATGTTCGCCAGCAGCCCGGCACGTACTGGTACAGCCCGGGCTGGAACCGCCATCATGTGCCGCCCGGGCCGCAGCGATACGAGACGCTGCATAAGCAGTATGTGGAGCGCTATGGAGAAGACAACGCCGAATATTTAATGTCCGCCGAGCAACACTGGTTCAACACCTACAACCGGGCTACTTATGTGGACTTGGGCGTCGGGGCCACGCCCGAAGACCTGGCGTTTACCCGGGCCTGCGCGGACTGGTTGCATTGGCAGATGGACCATCAGCACGGCGACGCGGAATTATTGCGGACCCTGCTGACCGGGCCTTGGGATGATGAACGTTTTCTGGTACTTGCGCCGGGACAAAGTCTGGCCATGACTGCGGATCCCGATCGTATTATTCGCGCGGTACAACGGGCCCCGGCCCCCGCCTGCAACGGATGCGCGGCGACGACGTGTGGCGGGAAGACGACAGCGGAAATAGTCCCACCCCCAGCTCCCATTCGCAGCGGGGCCGGGGACATCGCCGGCTACGAATGCCCCGGCGCCACGGCGGAGCCGGCGGTGACCGGTTCATCCCCCTCCCAGGAGCGACCTGTTGACGCTGCCGTCATCCCCGCCCCCGGAGAGAATCGCCCATGACCGCCCGCGCCGTGCACCTGGACATTCAAGCCGCCGGCCAACGGCACAGCGTCCTCTACCACGCGGCCAAAAAGCCCGTCCCGCTCACGGAGACGCTCCGCCGCGAAGGTTTCCCACTGAACACCCGTTGCGGGCAGCGCGGTTTGTGCCAGGCCTGCCAGGTGGAGCTGCTGGCTGGAACCTTGATCCACAACGTAACCGGCGCCACGCTGGCTCCCGCCCACCCCGGCGAGCCTGCTGTCGTCCAGGCCTGCCAATATCACCCCGCTGGCGTGGACGATGTGGTGCTGCGCATCCCGCCGCGCTCCGCCCTGGCCTATGAACCCCAGGTCGTCAGCGACTTTCGGATTAATGTTCCCCAGGCGCATGATCCGCTCTGGCAGCAGGCCCGCCTGACGAATGCCCAGTGGGCCTCGGGGGCGGAGCTGGCGGCGCTGGCCGCGGCGCAACTGCACAAGCTCCGCCCCGTGCGCGCTGCCGATCATCTGGCCGGCAGCACCGGCCGGGCCGCGTCGATCTGGGTCACGTTGGAATTCCAGACCGACCATTGGCGCCTGACCGGGGTGACGGAGCAACCACTTAAGCGGCCCCTGGGGGTGGCCATTGACATCGGCACGACCACGGTCGCCACGCTGTTGGTGGATTTAAATGACGGCCGCGTGCTGGCCCGCGCCACGGACTTCAACCGGCAGATGCACCTGGGCGATGATGTGCTCACCCGCATCAACCTTTGCGGCAACCACCCCGAAATGCTCCGGCAACTGCAGCGGGCGGTGGTGGCTGAAACCATCAATCCCCTGCTCGTGTCGCTGTGGGAACAGGCCGCGGTTCCCGAGGGTCGCGTGGTCGTGGTCACCGTGGCCGCCAACACCACCATGTTGCATCTTTTCGCCGGGGTGGATCCCACCTCCATGGGCGTGGCCCCGTTTACCGCACCGTTTCTGGAGCATCGCCTGGTTTGGCCGCAGGAGCTTGGCCTGGTGCTGCCCGCAGCC
>JAKCCC010000403.1 GCA_021838985.1 Planctomycetota bacterium | reverse complement strand
TGCCTGCAACAGCTTCCGGACCCTCCTTGATGGCCTGCGGGAACTGGAAACAGATACGCATCGCCACATTCACAAGGAAAACAATATTCTGTTTCCGCGGGCGCAGGCGGCCCAGTTGGCCGTAGCTGGTTCCGCCACCTAAAACACCGGTGCCTGTCAGTTTGCACAGTCCGGTGATGGCCATGCGGATCCATTACAGCAAGGCTGCACCTGATGGCTATAGGGCCATGGCAGTCTTGAACAGTTTGTTCGCCAGAGCGGCCTGGAAACCTCGTTGCTGGAACTCGTTAAGGCCCGCGCCTCACCAATCAACGGCGGCGTCTATTGCTCGGATATGCACACCCATCATGCCCGCACTGTAGGCGAAACCGCGCATCTAGCCTGTCCACATGGCGTGAAACACCGTTCTTCTCCGCGCGTGAACGCGCCGCACTGATCTGCGCCCAGGCCAGATGGTCTCGCGCGATGCAATAAGCCAGCACGTATGCAACGGCGATTCCCTGGTGTTTTGTCAAGCGATAAATTTCTGGATGGCGAAAGAGCCCCGGACCAGCCACCGAACCCGCAGCACCGGGCTTTAGGTCGCCAGCGGCGACTCGGTGAACGGCGGCGGCCGGGGTACCCGAAAGCGATGTGGTGACAAAGCAGTAGCTGCTTCGAATGCGCTGGCGCTTAGCGAGTCCCCCACCCTGATCTTTTCGTTTTTCTTTCATCTGGTTTTCATCTTCGCTCGCTACACTGACACCATACTCGCCCCGTAGCAGCCGGTTTCCACGGCGCGGCGTCGAGGTGTAATTGCTGGGCAAAGGAGGACTTTCCATGCCACGAACGGTTGCAGTTTCACGTGTTGGCCGCGCCATAGCCGTGGCTTGCGGAGTGTCGGCGTTGGGCGTGCTGGCGTTGGCCGGCCCTGTTAAGGCCACATCAGTGCGTACAGCTGTCCGCCTGGACGCATATTGTCCGGCGTACCCGTTATTGGCGGTTGCCCAGGACGCGCCGTTTCAGTTCAGTGGCGATCCGGCCGGTTCGTCTCTGGCGATGGCGGAGCGTACCAATCACGGCGCCGCGCTCCGGGACAGCCGCTCCGGGGACCGCGAGCACGCCGAGCGCGACCACGAGCAGGGCGATCACGAACATGTCGAGCGCGACCATAAGCACGGCAAGCACCGCCGTGGCGATAACGAACATGAAGGTGGCGACCATGGTGATGGCAGCCACTGAAAGGTGAGGCGCCTAAATTCAGGAGCGACAATCCGGTTCACCAGGCAACGCTTGCCCGCGCCGGGCTGCCGCTTCTGATTACCTGCAGGACTTGGCGTTAACCGGGAGCATTATGTTTTTACACTTTCGGCATATCTCGTATGGGCTTTTCGCCGCGGCGGCGGCTACTTTTTTTCCCACGTGGGCGGGCCACGCCCAAGCCAGGCTCAACCGGCCATTGGTGATCGCGGTTGATCCCGGCCATGGCGGCCGGGACCCCGGGGCTATTGGCTGCCACGGCGCGAAGGAAAAAATCGTCACCCTGGCCATCGCCAAGGATTTGGCGCGTCGGATCGACCTGACGCCCCGGATGCACGCCGTACTGACGCGTACGGGCGATTATTATGTTGGTTTACACCAACGGGTCCGCATAGCGCAACGCGCGGGGGCGGAACTGTTCATTTCCATCCACGCGGATGCTGGGAATCCCTCCTATCATGGCGCCACCGTCTACAGCCAGTCCCCTGCAGACGCCCCGGATGTTACCCAGGATCAGTCGGAGAAACTCGCCGATGGCATTACCCGGCAACTGCGGAGAATTGAACCGGTGCGGCGCGATCGCCAGGCCGATTTTGTGGTGTTGCGTTCGCGGCGCATTCCGTCGGTCCTGGTGGAGGCGGGATTCATCACCAATCCCGAACAGGAGCGGGAACTGACCAAGCGAGCCTTTCAACGCAGCGTCGCCGCCGCCATATTCGGCGGTATCCAGCGCTTCCTGGCCGGCCGGTTAAGCCGGCCCAGCGCGGTAAGATAATGCCGTTTATGATATGCCAGGCCGGCGTTACTCCGCGGAATGTGCCCGCCGGGTCGCCTGTCCGATGCAATGACTCGCTATGGTTTCTATTCGCCGCGATATCGTCTTGGTCGGAGGCGTGGCCACCACGGTGCTGATGGCCGGACTGGCGGTGCTGTTGTATCTGCTGGTCTGCCACCGGCTGGAACAGCAGTTCAACGATCTGCTGGCGGCACAGCTTAATTCAGCGGCTACGGCGGTGGACATTGATTCCCACGGCCACATCCACTTCAGCCAGGAAGCTGTTCCAGAGGGGGCGGCCTCTTCCGTGCCAGCCTACGTGGAGGTTTGGGATCGGACGGGACACCTGGCCTACAAGAGCGCAGCCCTGGGGGAAGACTCGCTTCTCTTCGAGCGGCCCCAAGCCGTCCGGATAGTTTTTAAATCCGAAAAGCTGCAGGGCGGCCCGCGTGTCAGGGAAGCCCTGACCGCCATTCAAGGCGATTCCGAAGATGACCAGGATGGCCACGGCGGACAGGACCGCCGCGCCAGAGCCTCGGCCGCGGTCGTGCTGTCCCAGGCCATGCGCAATGGGCAACCGCATCGCCGCCACGCTCCGCCAGCTTCCCGCCGGCCGGCGCACCGGGATGACTACATCATCGGCGCGGCGGATTCCTTAGAGCCGCTGCGCGCTGCCGAGGCTATGGTCGGAGGCGCCCTGGGGCTGGGCTGCGGCGGAGCGGCGGTGGCTTGCGTCCTGCTGCTGGGGTTGGTCGTGGCGCGTGGTTTGGCCCCGGTCCGCCGTATTGCCGCTAGCATTGCGGCGGTGGGGGTCAGGGATCTTGCGGACCGGGTGGAGATACGCGGGGTGCCGCGGGAACTCATCCCCATCGTGCACCGACTGAACGAATTGCTGGCCCGCATACAAGCCGCGTTGGCCCGGGAGAAGCAGCTTACCGCCGATATGGCGCACGAACTGCGCACACCGTTGGCCGGTCTGCGTACCAACGCCGAGGTGGCCCTGACCCGCGGCCGAAGTCCGCAAGAATATCGCGACACCCTGCGGAAATCTCTGGCCATCAGCGTCCAGATGCAGGAAATGATGGAGAACCTCCTGACGCTGGCGCGGCTGGAGTCCGGGCACTGCACAGCGGCGCTGCAGGATTGCCGGCTGGATGAAGTGCTCTCCGCTCAACTGGAGCGCGTCGCCGGGCAGATACAGCGCTGCGGCGTGACGTTGCAATGTTCGGATCTGCCGGCCGCCATCGTGCGGGCGACTCCGGAGCTGCTGGTGCTGGCGATTCG
>JAKCCC010000402.1 GCA_021838985.1 Planctomycetota bacterium | reverse complement strand
CAACCGCCAATGGGGATAGCAAAGCAGTTCGCCTTCCGAGACGGAATAGTCCCAACTTACAATGGCACGTTGTTTGGCGATTTCGCGCGCCCACGGGCGGGCGTCGCCGCCCATCACCGCGTCGCCATCGGGGCTGAAGCCCAGGTTTATCGCCACCATGCTGTCGGCGGGAAACTCCGGCAGGCGCTTCAGGAAATATTCCAGCGCCACCCGCGCGCGATCCGGCGTGCCCAGCCAAAAGTGCGCGAAGGCGCCCGGCGGGCGATACTTCGGGTCGGCTATCATCTTAAATGTTCCATCCCAGCCCGGCACGGAAATCATGTCCGTTCCCCACCCACTGAACGGTGTGCCCCATGTGCCGATCTCCACCCGGGCTCGCGGATTTTCCTGCTGGATCAGCTCCGTGATTTCCAACGCCAGGTCGACAAAAGTTTCGTGCGTGCAGCCGTTGCGGTTGCAGCCGCCCGGGTCGCCGGGAAAAATGCCGACGATGTCCGTGCCCTCCAGTTCCCGCACCCAATGCCGCCAGAGCCGCAGCAGCAGCTCTTTTTCCGCCGCCGCGTGTGGACAGGCGAAGAACCAGTCAGCGCCCATCGTGTTAACGGTGAGAAGACACTTTGTCTGAAGCCCCATCCCATGCGCCAGCTCGGTCACCCGGCGCATCGTCGCCGCAAAAGCGCCGTAAACACCCCCGCGTTCCAGCGCCTTGGCGTCCATCAGCGTCGGCGGCGCCCAGTACTCGAAAACATTGAACCCGAACGCCTTAATCATCGTCAGAAACGCCGTCCAGTCCGCCGCGCTCCACTGGTTGGGCGCACCAGGGTACAGCAGATTCGGGTTCCACCGGTTCTGCAGGTGTTCGGCGAAGTTGATGTAACAGCTGCGGTGCTGCATGTGATCCTCGTGTCTTTCGGGTTGGAACGTCCCAGCGCGGGTCGCCGTGGCGACTAAACTGCGCCGACAACCAAAATATATAGCCCCCGGTCCGCACGGAGGCGGATCGGCCACGGCGGATTTGCCGGGGGTAATCACCGACACATATATAGCCCCCGGCTTGCCGGGGGTAACGGTCCGCCGGACAACCAGAATCTTTGTGCCGAACAAAAAACCTCGCACGGCGCGAAGATTTTGATGGATTGCGGCCCAGCGCGGCCTGCGGGCCGCAACCAAAATATATAGCCCCCGCATCGCAGAGTCGCCCCTGGAGACCTTGTCGGGGGTGGATTCTCCGCCGCAAACCGGCGATTCCCCGCGGCACACAATCTTCGCGCCGCGCGAAGAAATACGGAGATTCTGCTATAGGTAGTTCAGCTGGCCCCGCTGACACCGCAGGGCCGCCCCGGCGGTGTTGGCCTCTTTGCCGTCGGCGGCGGTCGCGTAGTCCCAATGCGTGTCCGGGGCCCGGCCGAAATCCACGGAAACCACCGGCGGCCAGAGGTTCCTCACCCGCGTGGTCCGGATCAGCCATTCCAGCAGCAGCCGACGGCACTCCAGGACGACCGTTTGATGCGCCGGATCGTGGTACAGATTACGCGTTTCATTGGGATCGTCATCGATATCGTACAGCTCGCCGATATCCTGGCCGTTAAACATTTCGCGTTGGTAATGCACGAACCGCCACTGTTTCCAACGCAGGGCCTTGCTCCACGGGTGCTCCGTCACCGCCACTTCGCGCTCGGGTTTATCGCCGCCGCGTAACAGCGGCCCGATATCCCGCCCGTCCACTGTTTCCATCGGCGGAAGACCGCATAAGGAGGCGATCGTCGGCGCGATATCCACCAGCTCGACCAATTGGCGATTGACCGCCCCGGCCGCACTTACCCCCGGCACCCGCCAGATCATCGGCACCCGGCAAACTGCTTCCGAGCAAATGCCCGGCGCCTTTTCCAGGATCCCGTGCGTACCGCTGTAGGCGCCGTGGTCGGCGGTGTAGATGACCAGCGTGTCCTTAGCCAGCCCCGCCCGATCCAGGTGGTCCAGCAATAATCCGACCGCGTGATCGGTGTGCGTGATGCAGGCCAGATATGCCCGCCACAAACGGCGCGCCCCGCCCTCGAAGTCCTTCGGCTCCAATACCCAGGGGTGGTTGTGGAAGGCCTCGTACGCGGCGCGAAAGTGCGGCGGGCGCCCCGACGGATCCTGATAGATCGTCGGCGGCAACGCCAAGTCTTCGGGATACATGTCCCAGAATTGTTGGGCGGGACGCCACGGCTGGTGCGGCCGCTCCAGTGACACCTCCATGCAAAACGGCTGATCCCCGCGGGCGTCCATGAACCGGACCGCCTGCTCCACGCACCAGCCTTCCTGCGAGAGCTCGAAGGGCAATTCGGATGGCATTCCCTCCAGGTACAACTGTGACTCAAGAGCCTCGGAGAAATAGAAGTCCTCTTTTTCAAGCAAACCCAGCTGGCGGATTTTGTCATAGAACGGCGACTGGTACTGTCTACCATCCACGCTGTTGAAGCACTCGCCGAAGAAATCGACGTGATGTTCCAGCCAGTTCCGGGGGTTATTCGGGGCGTGCAGATTGCCTATCCCCGCGGTGCGGTAGCCGTGCTGCTTGAAATGCGACAGAAAGCTCGGCAGGTGTTCAGGCGCGGGCCCTGACAACCCGTAAAACCCATGATTGTGGCAATATTGCCCTGAGAAAATGCTGGTACGGCTTGGCGTGCAGATCGGGCTTTGGGTGTACGCGTGGCGGAAACGCACCCCCTGCCCCGCCAGCCGGTCCAGATTGGGCGTAAGGACTTGGGGGTGGCCTTCGTGCCCCAAGCAGGTCGCCAGGTGCTGGTCGGACGTGATCAGTAATAAATTCACAACAGGCCTCCATTTTTACTGATACCCGCTTCGGGGAGGCGGCCCGGGTTGGTCAGGGCGGCACAGATCATTTCGGCGCCCCCTGGCCTGGCCCGCTGCCGTCCGAGCGCAGCGGCCTGACACGGTCCGGAAGGGCAGCTATCCCGCCATCCTCGGCGGAAATGTCCGCCCCACCGCGCACCCCCGTGCCGGTCGCCGCGGCAAAATCCGCGCCGTCCGCGTAATCGGTGGTTCGCTCTCCACACCATTTCGTTTTCACCCTGCTGGCCACGGATTACGCGGACTGCCCAGCGCGGCGAAGCGGCAACCAAAATATATGGCCCCCGGTCCGCACGGAGGCGGAGTAGTTCAGTCGCCCCTGCGACCCTCGGCGGATCAAGGACCGGGGGTGGATTCTCCGCCGGAAACCGGGGATTCCCCGCGGGCCAAAATCCTCGCGCGGCGCGAAGAAACACGGGCACTGTGATACGGATCATGATAGGCC
>JAKCCC010000401.1 GCA_021838985.1 Planctomycetota bacterium | reverse complement strand
ACCATCGAGTTGTCCGACCTGGGCCGGGCCAAGCGTGTGCTGGTGGACAAGGACAACACCACCCTTATTGAAGGCGCCGGCCGCAAGAAGGATATCGACGCGCGGGTGGCGCAGATTCGCCTGCAAATTGATAAAACCACCAGTGATTACGATCGCGAAAAACTCCAGGAACGGCTGGCGAAACTCACCGGCGGCGTGGCGGTGCTGCGCGTCGGCGGGGCCACGGAAACCAGCATGAAAGAACGTAAATTCCGGGTGGAAGATGCCCTGCATGCCACACGGGCCGCCGCCGAGGAAGGCATTGTTCCGGGCGGCGGTGTCGCGTTTCTGCGCGCTATTTCCTCCGTGGAGAGCGCGAAAACCCGGGCCCGTGGCGAGGAAAAGGTCGGTTTCGACATCGTGCTGCGGGCGCTGCGCTCGCCCACCCTGCAGATCGTGGAAAATGCCGGGGAAGATGGCAGCGTGGTCGTGGATGCAATCCTCCAGAAAGATGGCGCGTACGGCTACAATGCGGCGACCCGGGAATTCGGAGACATGTTCCGTATGGGCATTGTCGATCCCGCCAAGGTCGCGCGAACGGCGCTGCAAAATGCGGCCTCCGTGGCCGGACTGCTGCTTACTTCCGAAGTGCTGGTCACCGAGCTGAAGGAAGACAAGGACCGCATCGCTGGAGCCGTTAGATAAGCCAGCAGCTACCAGCTATCAGCCATCAGCGGTCAGCCATCCGTCGTGGGTAGCACCGTGGGCGGGCCGACGGAACCGAACTCCGGTGGATGCCAGCCGCCTTCATCTGTAAACTCAACGTCGATTGCTGATGGCTGTTCGCTGAAGGCTGCTCGCTATTCATGCCCACCAAACGCGATTACTATGCAATCCTAAGCCTCGATCGCCGGGCCACGGACGAGCAGATCAAACGCGCCTACCGGAAGGCGGCGCTGCAATATCATCCCGATAAAAATCCCGGCGATAAGCAGGCCGAGCAGCGCTTCAAAGAATGCGCCGAAGCCTATGAAGTCCTTTCCAATCCTGAAAAACGCTCCCTTTACGATCAATACGGCCATGACGGTCTGCGCGGCACGACGGTGCATGATTACGCGCACATGCAAAATGACGATATCTTTTCCATGTTCGCGGATATCTTCGGCGGCGCCAGCCCCTTTGGTGGCGCTCGGCGCCCGGGAACGCGGCAGGCCGGCCGTGGCCAGCGCGGTCTGGACTTGGAGACCCAGTGCGAAATAACCCTGCAGGACGTGGCCCAGGGTTGCCAGCGCGAGATTGAATTTACCCGGCAGGATCTCTGTTCCACCTGCTCCGGCAGCGGCGCCAAACCTGGCACCAAGCGGCGTATCTGCGCCACCTGCGGCGGGCGCGGCCAGGTGCTGCAACGGGGATTCGGCGGTATGTTTCAGATGGTCAGCACCTGCCCGAGCTGCCTCGGCCAAGGCTCCATGGTGGATAAACCCTGCTCCACGTGCGATGGCTCCGGACGCGCTCCGCTGAAGCGAAAAATCACCGTAAAGATACCCGCCGGCATCCACGATGGTCAGGCCGTGCGGGTGCGCCAAGAGGGTGAACCGGGAGAAGGTGGGGGACCTCATGGCGATCTGCATGTGTACGTGCGCGTGCGGGAGCACGCTTTTTTTCGCCGGCAGGACAACGATTTAATCCTGGACGTACCGATCAGCATCACCCAAGCGGCTTTAGGGGCGGATATAGAAATCCCCACCCTGTTTGGAAAGTCCATGCTGCACGTAGCCCCGGGCACGCAGTTTGGCGAGGTGATCACCGTTAAAGGCCTGGGTCTGCCCGACCTGCGCGGCGGGCGGGCCGGGGACTTACGGGCCCAGGTGATCGTGGAGGTGCCGCGGAAGCTTTCCCATCTGCAGGAAGAGCTGCTCCGCCAATACGCCGCCACCGAGGAGCACAGCGTACTGCCGACCCGGAAGAGTTTTTTGGAAAAGTTGCGCGATTACCTGGTCGGTGGTTCGGCGGGGGCGGATAAACCGGCTGAGCCCCGGTCGGACGCACCGCAGAACTGAGTAGTAACCCAGCGCGGAGGAGCCGCAACCAAAATATATAGCCCCCGATCCGCACGGAGGCGGAGTAGTTTAGTCGTCCACGGCGACCTTCGGCGGATGGACGAGTCGCCTTTGGAGACCTCTGCCGGGGTAACGCTCCACCGAACCTCGGAATCCTTGTGAGGAAAAATCTTCGCGTCGTGCGAAGGAATACGCGGATTGTGATACCGAACGTGCCATAGCGTTGAACGTCTTGGCCATCCCGAGTTGGAGACAACGCCCATGCCGAAACCCAAGGAACATCATCCAGAAAGTCATCCTCCGTCCGCTGCACCGACGCCGGCGGACCCGCCCGGGCCACCACCCGCCCCGGGCGCCGAACCAGTTCCGGAAACGCCGTCTGACGCGGATAGCCAGGCGCTGCAGACCGCCATCGCCGAGGCGGAGGATTTACGCCAGCGTCTCACGCGCTGGCAGGCGGATTTTGAAAATTTACGGCGTCGCAGCGCCCATGAGATCCTGGCCGCGCGCCAAATGGCGGAAGGCGACTTCGCCAAGGATTTGCTTAATGTACTGGACCACTTTCAGAGCGCCTTGAGCTTGGACCCCGCCAAAACCAACGTCAAAACGCTGCTGGAAGGGATTAAAATTACGTATGACGAATTAATCAGGGTACTCGCCCGTCGCGGCATAGAATCTTACGACCCAACGGGCGAGCCGTTTGATCCGCATCAGCAGGAGGCGATCGCCCGTGAAGTCTCGGCCGAACAGCCGTCCATGCGTGTGTTGCAGACCCTGCAATTGGGCTACCGTTTGGGCCAGCGCATCTTACGGCCAGCGAAGGTCAAGGTTAGCATAGCCCCCTCCGCCGAGGCTAGCGGGTGATCACACGGAGACCGTTTCCATGCCCACTTACGAATACCGCTGCTCGAAATGCGGCTTTGAATTCGAAGAATTCCAGCCGATCTCCGCCCAACCCATCCGCAAGTGTCCCAAGTGCGGGCGGCGGGCAGTCAATCGCCTGATTTCCGCCGGAGCCGGTATCCTTTTCCGCGGCAGTGGCTTCTATGAAACCGACTATCGCTCCGAGAGCTATAAAACCGCCGCCAAGAAAGAATCCGACGCCGGTAAACCGGCCTCGGAAAAATCCACTGCCGCTTCCACCGACGGCCAGGCTAAACCGGCCGCCGCCAAATCCAGTGCCGCGGCCAAAAGTGAAAAATCCAGCGCTCCCAAACCCGCTGCAGCCAAATAATGGTCCCCCAATTGCGCAGCGCGGCATAGCTGC
>JAKCCC010000400.1 GCA_021838985.1 Planctomycetota bacterium | reverse complement strand
CGGCGCGCGGATAGCCAGGAAGCGGAAACTAGAAACCGGAAACTAACCTATGCCGAAACCCCGGGAAATTAAACTGCGGCAAAAGGCGGTCCGCAACATCCACAAAATCACCAAGGTGATGAAGATGATTGCCACCGCACGCTATCAGAAAGCGTTTAAGCGCTCCCGCGGAACGCGGCCCTACGCCGAACAGTTGCGGGGGCTGCTCGACAGCTTCATGCGTTCGCCCGAGGCCCGCTCGGCGTGGCAGCGCCATCCGCTGTTTAAACCGCGGCCAATCCGGCGGAGCGCTATACTCATAGTCACCAGCAACCGCGGCCTCGCGGGCGGATACAACAGCCGCATTCTCCGTCTGGCGATGGCGAATATCCAGGCTCTAGAAAAAAGCGGCCAGATGGTGGATGTGCACATCATCGGAAAAAAAGGCGCGGCCTACTTCCGGTTTAACCGACGCGCGGTGGCTGCGGCCTATACCACCCTGGCCGATAGCCCGCGCTTCGCGGAGGCGGTTCCCATCGCCGAGCGCCTGGAAGATGATTATGCCGCCGGCCGTATCGATGCGGTCAAGCTGGTCTATATGCGATTTTTCAGCGTGGGACGGCAAGGCCCGGTGGCTGTCGATTTATTGCCGCTGGCGAGCGAAGCGCCGGGTCATAACGGCGTTTCCAATCCCGGCGCCACGGCATTGGCGGCCTCGACGGCGGCTAGCCCGTCGCAGAATCCGGCCACACCTGGCGCGGCGGCGGCCTTCGATTTTTCACCCGATCCGGGTCCGCTGCTCGCCGAGCTGATGCCGGACCTGCTGAAATCAGCCATTTTCCAGGCTCTGGTCGATGCCTCGGTCTCCGAACAGATCGCCCGCATGGTCGCCATGACCGCCGCGACGGACAACGCCGAAACGATGGGGCGGCAGCTAAGCCGCGCATATAACCGGGCCCGGCAGACTCAGATTACCAGCGCCCTGTCTGAATTGATGGGCGGCGTGGAGGCGCTGGCGTGAACTTCGATGAAAGGCAGCGATGAACAACATAACTAATGGTAAAATTTCAACCAACGGTAACGGTGCCGTGGAGCGGGAGGTCAACATGGCGGCGGAAGGCGTTATTTCCCAGGTGATTGGCTCAACTTTCGACGCGAAGTTCCCCGAAGGTAAATTACCGGCGATTTATAACGCGATCCGTATCGATCACGATGGCGGGCCCCATGGCGTCGCCGTCCATCTCACCGGCGAAGTGCAGCAACACCTAGGCGGCAGCCAGGTCCGCGCTGTTGCCCTCGGCCCCACCGACGGATTGGTGCGCGGCATGAAAGTGCTCGACACCGGTTCGCCGGTGACTGTGCCGGTGGGTATGGAAACGCTGGGGCGCGTGTTTAACCTGCTTGGCGAAACGATTGATAAAAAAGGGCCAATCAACGCCAAGGAACACCGTCCCATTCACCAGCCGCCGCCGGAGTTCCGTAACCTCGAACCGAAAACGCAGATTTTTGAAACCGGCATCAAGGTGATTGACCTTCTGGCCCCTTATGTCCGTGGCGGAAAAACCGGCCTCTTCGGTGGCGCTGGCGTCGGGAAAACCGTCATCATTCAGGAGCTCATCGCCCGTCTGGCCCGTTTTCACAGCGGCTATTCCTGCTTCGCCGGCGTCGGCGAACGCACCCGCGAGGGCAACGATCTGTGGCTGGAAATGCAAGAAGCCAAAATTGGCGACACCGGCAAACGCGTCATCGACCAAACCGTCATGGTCTTTGGCCAGATGAATGAACCGCCCGGGGCGCGGTTTCGCGTGGCCCTTTCCGCCCTGACCATGGCCGAATATTTCCGCGATCAGACCGGAGCCGACGTGCTGCTGTTCATCGATAACATCTTCCGTTTTACCCAGGCGGGTTCGGAAGTTTCCGCCTTGCTGGGGCGTATGCCCTCCGCCGTCGGCTACCAGCCGACCCTGGGCACCGAAATGGGCGAGTTGCAGGAGCGCATCACCTCCACCAACCGTGGCGCCGTCACTTCGGTCCAGGCCATTTACGTTCCCGCGGACGACCTGACGGACCCGGCCCCGGCGACGGCCTTTACACATCTTGATGCGTTTACTGTGCTTAGCCGCGCCATCACCGAGAAAGGCATCTACCCTGCCGTGGACCCGCTGGAAAGTTCCAGCCGCATCATGGACCCGCATTATCTGGGTGAAGAGCATTACACCGTGGCCCAGCAGGTCAAACGCATTTTGCAGCGCTACAAAGACCTGCAGGACATTATCGCCATTCTGGGTGTCGATGAATTGTCCGAAGAGGACAAATTGATTGTGGCGCGCGCCCGTAAGCTGGAGCGGTTCTTCAGCCAGCCGTTCTTCGTGGCGGAGGTGTTCACCGGCAAAACCGGCTCGAACGTCAAGCTTGCCGACACGATCAGCTCCTGCCGTGAAATCGCCGAAGGCAAGTGGGATCATCTTCCCGAAGGGGCCTTCATGTACGTCGGCACGGTCCAAGAGGCCGCGGAACAGGCCCAGCGGATGAAGGAATAACGTCGCCCCCACATAGCCGCCGGCTATAAGCGGCGGGTGGAAAAACTGTTCAAAACGTCGTGCTGCCGTACGCAACCCCTCGCTGCGTATGGAATCGAACGCCCCACCCCCGGCGCGCCCTCTTACCCACACTTTCTTACCCACACTTTCACCCTGACGGGGCGCGGCAATTTCTCCGGCATCCCGCATCAAGACGACCGGCGAGCCACCGGATTTGCCCCGGTCGCCGAAGGAGGCGACTCGACAAGGCGAGTGGGCTTCAGAACTCCCGTGAAAAGGTGACCTTTTCAACGGATGTTCCCGAAGAATCCGATGGTTGGCCGTGCGATAATGCCCTGTAAAACCAACGGGTTTTGCGTCTTGGCGGCGGTTTCTTCCTCGTGGCTACAGGCACACCGCAGTGCGGAAGCGCTGCCGGCAAGTCGCCGAAGAAGGCGACTCCACAAAACTTGCCCGCCTACCGGCGGGGCCTGCCCACCGATTGGCGACGCGAGACGCCCCAGGCTTTTGCCCACAATTTTTGCACCGAGGTCCGCGGCAGCGGGATGCAATGGCCATACGGCTGGCCGCGGACCAGCAACTGCGTCGTGCAGAGCGTGTCGCCATAGCGACTCCCAGATTTGAGTTCGTCAAGGCCTTCCTGCACCGTGGCGTCGAGGTCGCGCCAGCGCTGGGCTAATTCTCGCCTTGTCGAGTCGCCTCCTTCGGCGACCTGCACAATCTTGTAGGACCGCATGATTACCACGGCATGGCCCCGCGTGCGGCTGGCCAGACGCGCCTGCACCGGACG
>JAKCCC010000399.1 GCA_021838985.1 Planctomycetota bacterium | reverse complement strand
TACCGTGGTCGGAGCGCCATCCGGATTGAGTCGCACGATCTTTACCGGCAGTTTCAGGGCCGTATTAATCCAAAAATCCAGGCGCGCAAAGGTGAACATGTTCCGATGCCGCGGCGTTAACCGTAAGTGAATCAGGCGCGCGGAAAGGGGCTTGGGGCGCGGTACGGCCCGTCCGGCCAGCGCCACCGGCCGGGCGGGCGGCAGCGACACGATAAACTCCCTGCGAACTTCCCGTGGATCCTGGCCAATCGGAATGGGAATAGGGCCTTGGCCGAGCTTCAACGGATTGAACGGTTGCCCCGGTTCGGCCAGCCGGGTCTCGCGAAACACCTTCGAGCGGCCATTGCGATCAATCAGCCATCGGCCGTCAAAAATGATATCGTGATCGGCGTGGCGGCTGGCGATGGCGCCGTCCACCACCAGAACATTAAAACGAATATCGAAGCGGACGCGGCCGGCTTTCTGTTCATACCAGATCCGCCCGATATCCATATCGGTTTCGTCGGTGCGTGGATGATACATCGTCACCCGCACCGCGGCGGAAAAGTTGTGCAACGTCTGACCACGGCGCTGGAGCTGTTTCAGTACGCGGGTAACCATGGCCCGGGAGTCCCGCGCCGTCGGTTGGCCAGCCGCAGGCCTGGCGGCAGCAGTGGCGACGCGCGGCGCCGCCACGCCCAGCAGGATGACCATCGCGCTGAAGCCGTAGCGTAACCATTCACGGGTCCCGACGGCTATCGGGATTGGCGCGGCCCAAACCCGTCGCTTACGCTCCGGGCTATGAAGCCAATACCGCAGTTCGCCGCGGGCGACCCGCCCCGGTGAGATACCCCCTAGCCCCAAACGCAAGCGCGGGCTCAGGTGCGGTCCGTGAACGGTTGCACCGTAACCACGTTTCCAAAGCGTCAGCATTGCACCGCCTTTCAAGCCATTGTCGCGTCCTCCTCTGGAAGCAGGGTACGCGGCGTCACCCCTGAAGGTTCGGCCCCCATGCCTCCGGAAAGCGGGGGCCAGCGAGCGGCCTTCGATTATAGTCGACCAACCGGCATGACCAACACCAAGCACTGGCTTACAACGGCTCCCGCGGGCATAATACCGCCCATGGAATTGTCCAACGGCGTGATCGCCTTCTTTATGTTTGTACTCGGCTGCTGCATCGGCAGCTTTCTGAACTCCTTGATCTGGCGGCTGCCGCTGGCGGGCCGGCGCATCACCTTTCGCGGCCGGACGGGGCCGCTGACGCTGCATTGGCCGCCTTCGCACTGCCCGCACTGTCACGCGGCCGTCCGCTGGCAACACAATATTCCCGTCTGGTCCTGGCTGGCTTTGCGCGGGCGCTGCGCCGATTGTTCCAACCCCATCTCCATCCGCTATCCCCTGGTGGAGCTGGGAACCGGCCTTACCTTTCTGGGCCTGTATTTGGCCTATTTCGTCACCGGCTGGTACGGAACAAAGTTTGCGTTCCCGGAGCGCGGATTCGTGACGTTGATCGTTGATCTGTTTATGTGTGGCGGCTTGCTGGCTATTTCCGCGATTGATGCCGACTGGTTCGAGATTCCGTTGGTGATCCCGGGGCTTATGGCGCTGGTGGCGTTAGGCTCCATTTTCTGGGGCCTGCAACCGTATCTGCCGAGTGTGGCGAGCACCTCTTATCTGGGGCGGTTCGCAGCGAAATTTACGATCGGCGGAACCGTGGGTTCCCTGGTGTCCATCTGCTGGATCTACTGGCGGTCGCCGGCGCCGGCGTGTGGTGAGCAGACGGCTTTGGCCGCACCGCCGGCCTCGGGCGCCGGTACGGACGCGGCCGAGGTCCCCGCGCCGCGGGTGCACGGACGGGTGGGCGTGATTCTCGGCATAACCGTCCTGCTGGTATTGCTGCTGATCGCCGCCTGGATTTTTCTGTCGGGTAAAACCGCATCGTTATTTACCTTAGTTGCCGGGCTGCTGCTGTTTCTTCTCGGCGTGTTGCCCACCTCCGGCCAGCCGGTGGAAACACTGGCCGACGAGGTTTTCGAGGAAACCGCCGTGCCCTCCGCCCGCCTGGAAATGCTCAAGGAATCGCTGCTGCTGTTGCCTCCGCTGGTGCTGGCGCTGGCCGCCATGGCGGCGCCGATTCCCTTGCCGGCAGTGGAATGGTGTCAACGTCTGTTCGGCGTGTTGTTGGGCGCGCTGCTGGGCGGCGGCATCGTCTGGTGCGCCCGCATCGGCGGCACCCTGGCCTTTGGTCGCGTGGCCATGGGCATGGGGGATATTTACCTGATGGCGGCGATTGGCGCGGTGCTGGGTTGGCCGATGGTGTGGATCGTGTTTTTTCTGGCGCCATTTCTAGCCCTGGCGTGGGCGGCGGTGTGGAAGCTCATGGGGCGATCGAACGTGTTGCCGTATGGACCCTGGTTAAGCGTAGCGGCCATCCTGATTCTGCTGTTGGGTCCGCCCATCACCCATTGGTACAGTTTGCAGCTATTTCCGCCGGCCCCGCCGCACGCCGCCCCCCTATCGGCACCGGCCGGCGGGTCCGGCGGCTGAACAACCCCCGCTGCCGATCCGGCCAGCAGAATTTCGGCGGGCCGGGAAAAACGGCGCCGCCCCTGAACGTTTCACTAGGAGGACACGGCTGCGAGGTAAAAAGTAAAAATATTAAGGAAGCGCCTCCGCGGCTCGGTTTACTTATTTGTCTACGTTTTTATTTTTGATTTGATTTTCCCCTGTGGCCCGGCGGGGAAAAATCCGGGTTGGCGCGGTTTTTGAGCAGGTTGCAGTTCCATGACGCAGGTCATACCCATCATCCTTTACCCTGGACCGAAGGGCCGGGGCGCCGCCAAGGTGGCCCGGCTGAAAGATCGACTTTCCTTGGCGCCGCTGTTATTGGAATCCTTAAAGTCTGGGCGAAAGGATGCGCTGGCCACCGTGGTTCGGACCATCCTGGCCACCGTGCGCCGGCGCGGCGACGCGGCCCTGCGCGAATACAGCAGGAAATGGGACGCGACGGTGCTGGCCCCGGGGCCGTTGCGCGTGCCGCGGGAAGAAATTGACGCCGCGGCTCGCCAGGCTGACCCAGCCTTGGTGCGGGCGTTGCGGCAGTCCATTGTCAATGTGCGCCGTTATCAACAAGCCATGCTGCCCCCCCCACCACCGCCCTTGACTCCGCCCGGAGCGCAGTCCACCGCGGCGCGCTTGGCGGTGCGTTATGAACCGTTGCGACGGGTGGGAGTCTATATTCCCGGCGGCGCGGGGGCGTACCCATCCAGCGTCGTGATGACCGTCGTACCAGCGCAAGTGGCGGGGGTAAAAAGCATCTGCCTCTGCAGCCCCATGCGCGCG
>JAKCCC010000398.1 GCA_021838985.1 Planctomycetota bacterium | reverse complement strand
CAAAAATGCGTTCCTGACCGATGGCTTGCAGATTATGCCGGTGGGTGGGTACAAAATTCAGGTCATCTTCACCACCCAAACCCGAGTGACCGATATAGCTTGCCCCGGTGTGCACGGGAATTGTCACGAGCAGGTCATAGGCCACGCTGCGGCCGTCGTAAGAGCGGATTTCGCGTTTTTCGCCGTCTACTTCCGCCAGCGCAAAATCCGCCTGGAGTTTAATTCCCTTGCCCTCCAGCAGATACCGCAGCTTGGTGTTGCACACCCGCTTGGTAAAAGCGCCTTCCAGCGGCGTAACCAGAATTAATTCGACCTGCCGGCGCCGGCCGCGTCGCTGAAAAAAGGCGTCCGCCAAAAACAGAAACTCCAACGGCGCCACCGGACATTTGATCGGCATCTCCGCAATGTTCAGCACCAGCCGGCCGCCGGAGAAAGCTGCCAGGGCTTCGCGCAGGCGCACGGCCCCATCCAGCGTGTAAAAGTTATGAATGCGCTGAGCCCCTTTCGGTTCCGCCAGGCCGGGTGTCATGTCGGGATTGATCTTCGCCCCGCTGGCGATGACCAGAAAGTCGTAGGGCAGCTTGGCGCCGTCGGTCAAGCACACTTCCCGCCGCTGCACATCAATCCGCTGGACACCTTGGCGCACCCATGCTACGCCGCGTCCCAACGTCCGCGCGCGCGAGCGTCTGAGCTTACGCTCGTCCCGCGCTCCGAAGGGAAGAAACAACAGGCCCGGCTGGTAAAGGTGTTCCGTCTCCGGATCCACGACCTGCAGCGACCAGCCCGGCGGCCAACGCCTCCGCAAATGGTTGGCCACCATAGTCCCGGCCGTTCCCGCCCCCAGGATCACGACATTTTTCATTTTTACGGCTCCCACAATGCACTACCGTCAACCCAATTATAAGGTTTGATACCCTGGCAGGCACGCCAGGTGCTCGTCGCCGCGCTGCCGCCTGGCTGGCTGCCAAGCTCAACTCTGGCCGGTTTCGGAGACGCCGAAAACATTGATGGCGTGGATTCCGCCGGGCCGGGCGGGGTTTTGAAGCACCCGTGAAAACTGCGGGGTGTGCTGAAACCCGCCTCGACGCCGAGGTTTCCAAAGGATCCAGAAATTTATGCTCCCCAAAATCGGTAAACGTCGAACTAGACCGCACACGGTTATTAATGATACATTCCAGAGGCCAGGCCAGCGTGCAGCTGGCCCAGAAAAGCGGCGGGACGCCGCTGCTACTTGGGCGGACGGTACGTCTCAATAAGAGCCGTGTGTAGTATAAGTGGGAATTCAAAATTCCTGATTCTGCTCGGCGGGGCGACTATAGAGGATGAAGATTGTCGTAGCCCTCCCGCACGCCGGGATAAATGCGGGGTTGGGGCGTGCGGCGGCACCCCAGACCCGTCGCTTAGAGGCCCCAGTTGCGATATTCCGCGATTGGAGGCCTCTACACTCCGGGCTGATAATGGGATATCTGATTCGGCATTATTGCCGGGAAATCAGCATTTCTCCGCCGTTTTCGCTTCCTATGCTGTATCGTCAGGGGCTGCGTTGAATATAAATGAAAGGGCGGTAGGTCGGGAGTCCCGCGGCATCTATCGATTATCGGGCGGCGATCTCGGCGCGTAGCAGCTGCAATTCGCGCTTAAACACCCGCAGCGGCAGGCCGACGACATTGGACCATTCGCCCTCCAGCAATTCCACGAAGGGATCGTCACCATCCTGCAGGCCATAGGCGCCGGCCTTGTCTTTCCACAGGCCGGTATTCAGATACGCCTCGATTTGCGGCCGCGTCAGTTTCCGCATTCGGCAGATGGAGACTGCGGACGCCAGCCGGCACCGCCGGCCCGCGAGCAACGCCAAGCCCGTGATCACCTGGTGTCGGCGGCCGGAAAGGCGTCGCAACATTCGCAGCGCTTGCGCACGGCGGGCAGCCTTGTTTAGGATCAAGCCGTCCACCACGACAATGGTATCGGCACCGATGACGATGGCATCGGCTGCGGCAGCCGTGTGCACTGCCTGGGCCTTCGCGAATGCCAGACACACCGGCCACACACGGATTGGGACCACGGCGGGGCGCGGCGCGCCTTCCCGGAACGGACTTTTTCGAACCACAACATCGAAGCCGGCCTGGCGCAGCAACTGCGCCCGGCGCGGCGAACCGCTAGCTAGAACCAGCGGCCACGGGCGGGCGGTTTTCAGATGTCGGTTTTCGATCTTCCGCACGCAGAAAAATCCACCAATTCAGCCACGGATGGCGATTAAGGCAACAAGGCCGAAATCACGATGCCGGATGATCCGGTCGCTCGGGAAATCCTCGATGGCACAGGAGCGAACCATCGGGGGGCGCCGATTACCCCGACTCTTTTACCACGGATCGCATGGATTTACACGGATTGCCAACGACGAGTAAATACGAAGGCGCACCATGCATTGAGCCGTAATGACGCAAAATCTTTGCGCCGTGCGCACATTTTTTTCGCACGGCGCGGTGGAAACCACGGATTACACCGATGACACGGATAAAATCAGTTTGCCCCGTGTGATCCGTGGTTAAGTTCGGGTCTGGGCGCACGGTTTCAGTCGCAGCGGCGATGGGGGCATCGCCGGCTACACGGCCGCCCATTCTTACCGAAAACTGAAGGCCGCCGCCGTCATCCGTATCACAATCCCCCTGTTTCTTCGCGCGACGCGAAGATTTTGGCCCGCGGGGAATCCCCGGTTTCCAGCGGAGAATCCACCCCCGGTCCTCGATCCGCCGAAGGTCGCCGGGGCGACTGAACTACCCCGCCTCCGTGCGGACCGGGGGCTATATATTTTGGTTGTGGCGGTGCCGCGCGGGGCGAATCTGTGGACTCTTGGGATTGCCGGCTGCGCCGCGCGCCGTGATGGCCGCGCACCAGCAGACGAATCGGGATTTGCGCCAGCACCGTCCGTTGACGCAATTGGCGGAGAAAAAACCGCCGATATTCCGCGCTGACCAGCTTGGGTTGGTTGACGAACAGCACGAAAGTCGGCGGATGGACTCCGATTTGTGTGGCATAGTAAGCCTTCACCGGTGCGGCGGAGCGGCTGCCCGGTCCGCGTAGCTTGAGAATCCCTTCCACCACCTGGTTCAGAGGCGCGGTGCCCAACCGCGTGCCCGCCTGGTTGTGGAGCGCCAGGGCCAGGCGCATGGTTTCCGCAAGGTTGGTCCCGATGGTGGCGCTCATACACGCCACCGGCGCGAATTCCAGCTGGGGGAAGCATTGGGCTATATAGGCGGCGTAATCCGCCGCATTCGCCCGGGGGCCAACCAGATCCCACTTATTGATCCCAAAGATCACCGGCTTAAATTGCGCCGCCAC
>JAKCCC010000397.1 GCA_021838985.1 Planctomycetota bacterium | reverse complement strand
CGCCGGTTATTTCCGCCAGCACTACCAAGCTTTCTTCGACTATTCCGGCGCCGCGGTCCACCCAGGCCAACGGCAACTGCCGACGTCGTAGCCCCGGCCCCTGCGCTAGCCCGGGGCCAGCAACACGCAACCGTGTTCGGGCCGGCTATTTTCGAATCGCTGGGCGCGGCGTCTCCCCGGATAGATGCCGCTGCTGACCGCGGTCGGCGGACGGCGTACGGCCGAACTTCGGTTAAGCCACACCCTCGGCAGCACAGTTTTGCGTGGCTCCTCACAACAGGATAAAGGTGCGGGTAAAATGTCGCGAAGGCCTGGCGGCATGGTCTGGTCCTCGCTCCATCGGCTCCCACTCTACCCCGCCTGCGGCGCCAGCGACGGGTAATGCCGGGGGAGTTTTAAGTTCACCCCGCCGCGTTTAAGAATTGACCATCACATCGGTTTGGGGGAACGTGGGGGACAGCTGTTGGCATTGGTCAAGGGGCGCTGGCGGCGCAGGCGTGCCAGCAATTCCTGGTATTGGCGATAGATCGGAGTTGTTAGGCGGGCTGAAGACTGGCGCAACTGTTCGACGCGTTGGTCTTCTTCCCGTTGCTTTTGGCGGCGAACTTCCGCGGCGCGCTGTTCATAGCCGGTGGATTCGATTCCCGCCCGCCGGGCCAGTACGGGCAGCCACTTATGGGCGTACTGCACATGGGCGGTTTCGTCGATGATATCGTAGAGCATCATTTCCGCCGATTCGAGGTCGCCGCCATCGCGGAAGTCAGCATAAGCCTCGCGTTTGACGCGGAAGTGGCCGGTCTCAGCCACCAAACCGATTATGAATAGTTCGTCGTAGAGCTCCTGCGGGGACAGCGGGGCGCTGGGCACAGGCGGTTCGGGGAAGACCGATTGCCCGAGCGCATCGTGGGCGTGGGTAAAACCGACTTCTTCGATACGCAGACCGAAGTCCTTCATACGCGCGTAGCCCGAATCGCCGTGGCGTGATTCGTCCCACAGGTGCCGGCTTTCATCGTGGTGGAATTCCCAAGGCATATCCGGTGCATCATACAGCCAGCGCATTTGCCCCAGTGCCAGGCCCAGCTCACGCATGTAGCCGATGGGCCAAAACAACCGGCGGGCTTCCACACTCCCGGCGAAGTCCGGCGAAAGGCAGGCCAGGATATCAGTGCCGCTGTGCGTCAGCCAGGCTGGATCAATGCGCGGAGTATACGGACGAAAATTGGTACGCACACCCACCGGACCAGCCGGATCCCGCGGATGGACCGGCCGCGGTTGCGCCAGGTGATCCACGGCCCTCAATTGCGCTTGAATCCGATCCAGGTAAGCGGCATCGATCGTGTGCGGCTGCCGTCGGCGATAATCGCCACGCCACCGGCGCTGCATGTCTTTGATCGTCACAATCTCCTGAATGATCTGGTGGGTCGGGGCGTCGTGGATCGCGTGCACCTGCTGAATGAAATCCAGGTAGGCCTGGACCAGGGCGGTGTTCAGGATCTGGTAAACGCCGTCCACCGCATCTTCAAAACCAGGGGCCAACAGGACCGTGTTGGCCAGGGTTTCCAGATCCTGGGACACCGGTGCATCCGGTTCGATGCCGGGAAACTGGCCGATGCGCTGGCGCAGTCGTTCCACGATGCCGGCCTGATCCCAGATATGACGGCACACCGCGACCTTGTCTGGCCAGGCGTAGAACTGATTGCCCCAGCCGCATAATATGCGGTGGATCGAGCGCTCCAGGTACGCCAGATCGCACAGTCGCCGCACGCTGGCGGGCACTTTGCCGGAGGTGGCGTCAACTTGAACTTCCGGCCTTGGGCCGAGGAGGGAAGACATAAGACCGCCCTTTCCGCTGAACTATGTCGTCGTCGTGAGCCGGGCGCCGCGCAAGTCACGCCGCCGCCTGCTCAGTCGTTGGCGCACCGCCAGGTAATACTCCAGATGCGCCACCGGGATATCGTGCGTCAGCTGCCCGCCCACATTGATCACGAAGCGCGGCGCCGCGGAGCCGGCCTCCAGGCAGCGGCGCACTTCGTGTTCAATAGCCTCTTTCGGCCCAGCGGCCAGCGTGTGGCTGTTCATGTTCCCGATGAGGATCTTATCGCCGTAATCACGCACCAGCCGGGACAGATCCACCATATGTTCAAAATTCAATCCGTCGGCGCCAGCGGCGAAGATATCGTCAACGAAATCGTTAATGTCGCCGTCGGAGGTGAAAATGACGGGAATATTGGCCTTTTTCAAGGGCTCGAAAATGGAGGGATAATGCGGAAAGATCATCCGGCGGTACCAGGCGGGCGAAAAAACAGGCCCGCCGGCCATCGCCAAATCATCATGTAGAATGAATCCTTTAATCCCCCCCACTTGCGCCCAAGCCGTGGTAATGCGCCGACTGATTTCGACGAAACGCTCCATCAGGCAGCCGAAACGATCTTCTTCCAGTCCCGCTTTACAAAGCAGCTCAAAGCCGAAAATCGCCAATGCCCAGTGAAACGCGGTGGTGTAGTGATGGGGAAGCGGCAGACAGATTTCGCCGCAACTGGCCTGCATCCGCTGGTAGTCCTGTTCGAACTGTCGCCGGTACTCCTCAACGGTCTGGGGAAAATAGGCGAGCGGTTGGAAGTCCAGAGCGGCATCGATGGATTCCGGCTTGGGTACATGGGTGAAATGGCGGCCGTCTTCCTGGTGTGCCGCACCGAAGATGCCCCATTGCACCATCGTTTCACCCCGGCGGTTCCGCTTCACCGGCTGACCATCCGACCAGTCGAAAATCTCACTATTTTCATCCGGCAGCCCGCCGCCCCAAACCAGATCCACTTCAAAAACTTCGGCCAGGCGCCGGAACGCCTCGTTGACCCGCCCGCGTTCCACGACCGGATCGATCCCTGTGAAGTGCACGATGGCGTGACGGGACAGCCCCCACAGGTGCTCCATCACCGCCGGCCGTTCGCCGCGATAATCCGGCCGCAAAACGGCCTCGGCCAGAGTTTTCATATTCCCCGCCCCTTCCTATGCCGCCAGTGTATATACCGCCCCGGCTTGGGTCTATGGATAATTATGGGTATTCTATGTCTTATTATGCGGTCGGAGGTTCTGGATCAGGCCACGTACGACGCCGGCGGCTGGCATCCGCCGCGCGGACTGTACCTGCAGCCACACGAAATCGACTACCGCCCCATTGACACCGACTGGAATTTCACAAACGTGCGCAGCAGCTTTTGGCGGCTGTATGTCAATGACCGCGGTGGTGCCTGGCTTTCGCTGGCGGACGGCCAGCCTTATGTACTGACGGCGAACCACGTGCATCTCGTGCCAGCGTGGGTCCGCTTCAGCTGCCACAACCAGCGCCGGCT
>JAKCCC010000396.1 GCA_021838985.1 Planctomycetota bacterium | reverse complement strand
ACGGCGAGCCGTCCGCGTTCACAGGTGCGCTCCGATCGGATAGCCGCTTCAGCTTGATTGGCCTGGAATAGGCGCGTTAGTGCGCGGGCAAGGACGACTGGATTTCCACGGCCAAACTGCGGGATAGGCGAAGGCGTGCGGCGCCAGCCGAGGCGAGCCTCTCCGGGCATTCATCAACAACCGGCGCGTTGAGCGAAAGGGTAGGCAGAGGCAGCAGCAGGCTAAGTAGGAACGACCTAATAGTCACAACATTCGCGGCCTGATCAATACCACCATTTCGCCGAGCCGTACCGCGCCGCTGCTGGGCGAAAATGGGACGGGAAAATCCTCCGGGTTCGACATCCTGCGCGGCTTACGGCGCTTTATCACGGGAGAACACGGGATTCCAGCAGTATTTCGGAGTACCGACCTGACCCAGTGGCAAACGCAGCCCATGCAACGATGAGAGATCGACCTGCGGATGGACGGCGGTCTTTACCATTACGAGCTGCGGCTCCATCCCGATCGGACGGCACGACGTCGGCACGTCACAAAGCAATGATTTATCCTCAGCGAGCAACTGCTTTTTGAATACGCCGAGGACGAAATACCTGGTATGAATGATGCACAGAGCTTGGCGAAAGCGAAGCGCCCCGCGGCACGGTCGGGGTCTGTGGTAGGCTGCAGCCGCTTTAGGTACGGGGCGAACTGAACGCGGCGCATCGCATGGCCAGACCACCAAGGAAATCGCGGACAAGGATCCAGGCGGATCCGTTCGGGACCGGGCGTGTACACGTACGGGCTTCGATGGACTCTCACAGGGTTTGGTGTTATTCGCAGGGGAAGGTCAGTCCCGCCGGGAACGATTTACCGAAAATTTAATCTGGGTTTAATGGAACCGACACGATCGCACCGTAGTATGGGTGGGCGTCAGACGGCGCTCGTAGCTCGTCGAAACGATTTACGGGTTCCGTGAAACGGGCCGAAAAGGCCCCAGAGAAGGAGTAGTCAAATCATGGCTGCAGCAACCTTAAGCACCGAATTACACGCGCAGGAAGTGGCTGAGGCACTCAACGAAGTTCACTTTACCGGTTTTCATCTGCGGGCCATCATCACGGCGGGGATGGGGTTCTTCACCTCCGCCTATGACCTGACGGTGATCGGCGCCGCGGTGGTGCTGGCGAACCTGGAATGGCACGCCTCGCCGGTGATGATCGGTTTGGTGACGTCCATTTCGTTAGCGTTTACCGTGCTGGGAGCGTTTCTCTTCGGCTCCATCGCCGATCGAATCGGGCGTAAGAAGATCTACGGCATCGAAGCGGTTCTAATGACCGTTGGCGCGGTGGGCAGCGCCTTCGCCACGGGGCCGCTGTCGATGATTATCTGGCGCAGCATCATGGGGTTGGGCATCGGCGGGGATTACCCGCTGTCGGCGGTGATTATGAGCGAATACGCCAATCGCTCAGACCGCGGCAAGATGGTGGGGATGGTGTTTTCCTGCCAGGCGTTGGGCTTCCTGGCGGGGCCGGTGGTGTTGATGACGATGCTGGCGGCGGGAATCAGCCATGATCTCTGCTGGCGAATAGCGCTGGGGTTGGGGGCGATTCCGGCGGCGGCGGTGATTCTGCTGCGACGCACCATGCCGGAATCCCCGCGCTGGCTGGCCCGGGCCAAAGGCGAAGGCGCCAAGGCCGCCAAAGATCTGGCTTGGTACTCCACCGGTACGGTTAAAGCCGCCGGGGCGGACCGGCGAGTCCGTGAGCCGCTGGGCAAGTATATTCGCGCCTTAATTGGCACGGCGGGTACGTGGGCCGTCCTCGATTACGCCTACTATGGCAACACGATTTCCATGCCGCTGATTTTACAGCATTTTGTTCCCGCCCATACCCACGATCCTTTGCTGACCATTACGGCCTGGAATGCGATTGTTTTCGGGGTGTTCGCGGTCTCGGGCTACGTTTGCGCCTTTATGTTCTGCGACAAGCTGGGGCGTAAATTCGTGCAGATGCTGGGGTTTGGGATGATGGCGCTGTTCTTCCTGCTCATGGGCGTGGTGCCGGGGTTGTCCAGCACCGTAGTGCCATTCTTGATTTTATTTGGCCTAAGCTACTTTTTCATTGAATTCGGCCCGAATGTGATCACGTTTATCATATCGGCGGAGTTATTCCCGGTGAATCAGCGAACCACCGGCCACGGCATTTCCGCGGGCGTGGCCAAAGCCGCGGCATTCCTGGGCGTATTCCTGTTCCCAATTATCCAGAGCGACCTGGGGATTAATGGAGTTTTGATCATGGCCGGCGTCCTGGCCATCGCTGGTTTGGTCCTGACCGCCGTTTGCATTGACGAGCCGGCGGGCAAAACCCTGGAAGATGCCGGTCTGGAAAACGGATCGGTCGTTGCCAGTGGCTCCCCCTCGGCGGTGGTGGCTGGGTAGGAACGGGGAATCGATCAGTAGTAGGTCGAAGATCCGCCACGGTGGACACGCTCCGATGTGCCGTCGAACCAGCGCACCAGCCAGGGCACTTCGGGCTGTGTCCACCGGGGCGGGTCTTCGACCTGCGGCTGGAGGGGACCACGGAGTGCCGCCGGCGATCTAAGGATTCATTCTGCGTTCCCACCAGGTGCTCGGTCACGGCGGTAATGGGGACGTCAGGATTCCTGCACCGGCCGGGCGAAGCTGCGCTGGAAACGGGCTTAACTGGACATTTTCAACCAGCTCGCGGCAAGCACGCCCCACAGCAAACTCAGGGCCATCACCACCAGCGGAGTGGTATAGCCGAGATTCAACCCCAACACGGTCTGTCCCTGGAAGATCGGCAGAACCACCAGCAGCTCGAACAAGCCCGGCAGCAGGCCCAGTAGCAAGCCGCGCTTGAAAAAGGAATTCGGTATGACCGGCAGCACAAAAAACAGGCCGAAAATCCCGCCCCACACCAGGCGCGAACAGATCCAAGCCTCATCGGAGGAAACGGGCAAGTGGCAGCCGATGGTTGCGAACAGGCCTATGCGCTGCAACAACCAGGCGATCAAGAGACTGACCACCGCCCCAACGACACCGGCGGAAAAGGTCAGCGAAAGTTGACCCGGCACGCTGCCGGAAGCGGAACCAGCCATACCGCCTGTACTCCTGTCAGTGTGCGGCGCGGAACCGGGCCCGTGCCGTGACCGCTTTGTAACCAAGCCAACCGTACAGATATTTCAGGCGCGTCTGCAGGGTGAGCTGTTGCGACCCGAACTTCCGCAACTCCGCATCCCGCAGTTGATTGATGGGAATGGGCTTGGTCTGTAGCAACTGCAGTACAAATATCTCGAGTCGGGAATCAATCGGGACGATGCTTGTGGAATACCCAGACGGCGCCGTGTTTTCGATGGTTG
>JAKCCC010000395.1 GCA_021838985.1 Planctomycetota bacterium | reverse complement strand
CTGTGAGAGTCCGTCCGGGTAATTTAGCCGTGGGCTGGCCCGGAGCGTAGCGCAGGGCCAGCCCACGGCCTGCGTCTCCGGCGCCGGCGGCCGGTAGCCCAAGGCCGAATGCGGCCGTACTTGGTTGTAATGCTGCCGCCACCGCTCAATCAACACCTTGGCCTCCCGCAGACTGTAAAATATCTCCCGATCCAGCAACTCGGTTCGCAGCTTCCCGTTAAAACTTTCCACGTACCCGTTCTCCCACGGACTCCCCGGTGCGATAAATAACGTCTTGACCTGCACGTCCGCCAGCCACCGCCGTACACACTGCGCTGTAAACTCCGGCCCATTGTCGCTGCGGATATGCTCCGGCACCCCGCGGGTCGCCATCAGCCAGGACAAGCGTTCCAGTACGTCATCACTGGTCAATTTACGGGCGACGTCAATGGCCCGACATTCCCGTGTAAATTCATCCACGACCGTCAGCATCTTAAAGCTGACGCCATCATGCGTCCGATCACTCACGAAATCATACGCCCACACATGATCCTTAGACGCCGGACGCAGCCGCACGCAACTGCCGTCGTTCAACCACAAACGCCCACGTTTGGGCTGTTTCTGCGGCACTTTTAAGCCGGCCTGCCGCCAGATCCGCTCCACCCGCTTGTGATTCACCAGCCAGCCTTCCTGTCGTAACAACGCCGTGATCTGCGGCGTACCATAACACCCGTAGACCGCCGCCAGTTCAATGACCCGGCCCGCCAGCGGCGCTTCATCGGCCCGCACCTGCGGGGTATACCGTTGCACCGCCCGGGCCTGGCCTAACGTCTGACACGCCCGACGCTCGCTGACCCCTAGTTCCACCTGCACCTGGGCCACCGCCTGCCGCCGCCGCGCCGGGCTTAGAAGTTTGGGCGGGCCGCCTCCCGCAGAATCGCCTTATCCAATTCCGCCTCCGCCAGCAGACGCTTCAGCCGGGCATTCTCCTGTTCCAGTTCCTTGAACCGCTTGGCCTGCGCCACTTTCAACCCGCCGTATTCCTTCCGCCAGCGAAAGTACGTCGCCTCCACAATCCCCAGCAGCTTACAGACCGCGGCAATGGTCTGGCCCTTGCCCAGCTCCACATCCGCCTGTCGCAGCTTGTGCACGATCTCCTCCGGGGAGAAGCGTTTGTAACCCATGACCTGGTCCTCCTAAATTCCACCCCAACACTATCATTGCAGGTGGACTCGTTTTAGGGGGAAAGGTCAATCCAGATCAACATCAGCGGCAATTACTCGCAGGATGTCGCATCCACTCTAGTGCTGACCATTTCCGGGGCCCCCACCAGCGGCAACTATGATGCCGTGCGGCTTAACGGCGGCAACGCCACGCTCAATGGGCTTTTGCTTATCCAGTTCAACCAGGGCTTTGTTCCGACCATCGGCGATAAGTACACGGTGGTCAGCACGAGGGGGGCGGGCACCGTGAGCGGCCAGTTCAGCGGGGTGTTCGCCACAAATGAACCTGTCCGCTTCATCCAGGACACGTCCAGCGGCAACAGCGACGTGATTGAGATTCTTCCGTTTTTGGATCCACAGACCTCCGAGATGGCGAGCATCCTGGGCTACATCGCCATTCAGAACAATGTCTTCCAGGGTGAAACGGTGTTTGGTCGAATCGCCGACCGGTTTGCGGGCGCCGCCGGTTGGGACACCTCCGAGCTGGCTGTGCTGAATACGCCTAATGCCGATCCGTTCACGGTGTCGCTGAATTCCGCGATGCAGTCCGTGGGCCGGGTGGCGGGGCTTCACGCAGCGGAGGACGCCGGGATCGGCGCGCCGGAAGACCCATTGGGCGCAAGCGGCACGCTGGACGCGCTCCAAGGCGGCGCGGCGACCGCGAATCCTCAAGCGTCGCAGGATGTCCTTTCCGGCTTTATCAGCGGCGATGTGGTGGCGGCGGATGTGCCCAATACCGCCGAGGCCGTGCATTACACCACGGGCGGGGTGATCGGGGGTGTGGACTATAACCTGGCCCGGCATCTCGTGATCGGGGCGCAATTCGCCTTCGGCTTTACCGGGGCGAAGCTGGACAGCGCCGACAGCACGCTGCGGGACAGCAGTTATTCGCCGGGCCTGTATTTCGGGCTGCGCCAGCGCCATTGCTATCTGGACACCCTGGCCGGCTATACCTACAACCGTTACGCCCTGCACCGCAACGTGACCGGGGCCGCCGCCACCGCCACCGGCCGCCCCTACGGCCAGCAATTCAATGGCGACGCCCTGGCGGGCTACAATTTCCACCCGGCCCGGGGTGTGAAACTCGGCCCGGCGGCGGGGCTGGATTACACCCATTTGAACGTTTCCGGCTACGTGGAAAGCGGCGCCGGGGCTTCCGATTTGAACGTGGCCCCCGTGTCGGTCGATTCCCTGCGTTCGCTGCTCGGCGGCTGCTTCAATTATACCTGGCACATAAGCCCGACCGGGCCGGGGGTGAACTGGGGACTAAATGCCTTCTGGCAGCACGAATATTTCGACGGCAGCCGGGGGATCATCGCCTCTTTTGTCGCTTCGCCGGGCAGTGCCTCCTTCGCTATCGATACGCCAGCGCCGGATCGCGATGCGGCGCTGTTAGGCGCCGACATCAGCGGCAGCCTGGCCCCTGGCGTGACCGTGTTCCTGGATTACGAAGCCCAGCTCGGCCACCCCCGCCAGCTTGCCCAAAGCGCCTTGGCCGGCTTGGCCATCGCGCTGCGGTAGATATATAGCCCCCGGTCCGCACGGAGGCGGATCCGCTGCGGTGGACTTGCCGAGGGCGAAATAACCGTTCAAAACACGGCGCTGCGGTACGAAATGTGGCGTCGTGTGTGTAATCGGACAGCCCACCCGCAGCGAAGGTCACCCCGGCGACTCTGCGACGCGGGGGCTAGGTGATGTTGGCGGGCCCATCGGTGCGCAACTATACTCCGTTTGGCCTGTAATGAGACATTTACTCTACGCGGCTGTTAGTGGGATATCTGACTCGGTATTATGGCCGGAAAATAAGCATTTTTCCGCAGCTTTCGCTTCCTATGCTGTATCGTCAGGGGCTGCGTTGAGTATAAATAAAGAGGCGGCAGGTCTGGAGACCTGCACCACAAGAATGGATCGTCGGAGGCTGTGTTGAGCATAGCTTAAACGGTGGGGGTATGTTTTGGTTCCGCCGGACCGCCCCGCCGCCGCTATGCCCGCAAAATTCCGGACCGTCTTGTAAAATAAGGATAATGACTGCTGCGTTGTCAAGCGATAAATTCCTGGTGGGAGAAAGAGCTCCCACCCCACCACCGAACCCGAAGCACCGGCCTTCAGGCCGGTGAACCTCCGGGTCGCCGTAGCGAGTCGCCCGCGGCGACCCAGTGA
>JAKCCC010000394.1 GCA_021838985.1 Planctomycetota bacterium | reverse complement strand
CCTTTCAGATCGCCAATCTCCTTGGCTCGAGTGAACCATGTCCGACACCACCCAGATTTTTCAGCGGGTCCGCGACGCGGCGCGGATCGAAGAACTTATCGGCGAGCATATCGCCCTGCGCCCCGCCGGGCGCGAACTGGTCGGACTGTGTCCGTTTCATGACGATCGCCGTCCGTCCATGTATGTTTCGCCGCAGAAACAGATCTATTATTGCTTTGTTTGCGCCTCCGGCGGTGACGTGTTCCGCTTCGTGCGCAACTATCACAAGATGACGGCCGGCGAGGCCCTGCGCTTTCTGGCGCAGCGCTACGGCGTGCCGTTGCCTGAGTACCATGGCCCGCGACCGGGTGCCGGAGGGGGCGAGGAATCCTCCCGGCGCGAAAAGATGCTGGCGGCGAACGCCTGGGCCGCGAAATATTTCCAGGAAAATCTCGCGGCCCCGGGGAACCAGGCCCCCCGGGCCTACCTGCAGAAGCGGGGTTTGACGGCGGCCACGATCCATGATTTCCAGCTTGGCTTTGCCGCGGATAGCTGGTCGGCCCTGGCCCAAGCCGCAGCGCGACAGGGGATTCAGGAAGAACCGCTGCTCGCCACGGGCCTGCTGAAGCGCCGCGCCGACGGTAGTCCGTTTGACGCCCTGCGCAACCGCATTATTTTTCCGATCCATAACTTGGGCGATCAGTTGATTGGCTTTGGGGGGCGGATTTTGCCGGAAGCCGGCGTGGCTTCGGCGTCCGCGGTCAGCGCCGGAGCGGATGCGGCGCCGCCGAAATATCTCAATTCTCCGGAAACCGTCCTGTTCAGTAAACGCGAAACCCTTTATGCGTTGCCCCGGGCGCGGCCCGCGATTATCCGCGCCGGCAGTGCGGTGGTGGTGGAGGGATACATGGATGTCCTTGCCTGCCATCAATGCGGCGTAACCCATGTGGTGGCCACGCTGGGCACCGCCCTGACGGAGCGGCACATCGGTTTGCTGCGGCGGTTTTGCGACCGTGTGATTCTGGTGTTTGACAGCGATGAAGCCGGACGCCGCGCCGCGGACCGGGCGATTGAGTTATTGCTCCCGTTGCCGCTGGATGTGCGCATCACCCATGTGCCGGGCGGCAAAGATCCGTGCGACTTCTGCATGGCCCACGGTGGGGAGGCGTTTGGCCGCTTGCTGGCCGAGGCCGAGGATGCCCTGGAATACAAATGGCGGCAATTTGTCGCGGAGTTCCAGGCCACCGGATCCTTGGCGCGCAAACAGGAAGCGTCCACCGCCATGCTGCGTCTGGTGGCCGCGGCAGTGGGGGGGGGGGCGATGGATCCCATTCGGCGCGGCTTGCTGGAAAAACAATTGGCGGATCTGATCGGCCTGTCCGTGGCGGAAGTACACCAGATGATTCGCCGCTTGGGCCGTCCGTCAGAAAGCGCAAATTTCAAATCTCAAATTTCCAATACCCGCTCGCCTTGTCGAGTCGCCCTCTTCGGCGACAGGGTGGCACCCGGAGGCGTGGCCGCTTCCGCGGGTGGCCGACCCCCTGTGCGGCGGCTTTCCGGCGCCGGTATGGGCCGCCGCCGCGCTGAGCAGTGGATTCTCGGCGCGCTGTTGTGCGATTTTTCACTCTATCGTGAATTCCATCAGGATATGGCCCTGGCGTTATTTGAACCAGGGCCGCTGGCGGAGTTGGCAGCACACCTGTGGGCATACCTTGAAGGAGCATCCGACTTGGAGCACGCCACGCTGGCCGATTTTCTGGGCCAAATCGAGGATCCAGTGCTGCTTAAAGCCGCCATGGAGGCGCAGGCGGAGGCCCAGACCGGCGGTTATACCGTCCCGGCGGATATCCAACCAGACCGCCTAGGACGCGGCAAATTGGCGTCGGCGGAAGAGCCGGAGGAAACCCAACTGGACGGGCGGGATCAGCTCCGGCAAAAAATCGGTGATGCCCTGGCTTGGCTGAAGAAACAGTTACCCGCGCCGCAAGCCGCGGCCCCGTCCGCCCCGGCCAGCCCGGGTGGCGGCGCCATCGACTTATCCGCCGCCTTGCGCCGGGCGCAGGAAATTCATCGCCCCGCCTTAAGCCAGCGTCCGCGCGGCGGAACGGCTAACCCTTAGCTGCGCGCGACGCGAATAGTTATGCTCTACGGACCGATGCCGACAACGACCAACGGGATCTGTCGCTTCTGCTCACTGGGATCAAGCAGCAGGGTTCTGCGGATTAACGGATGGTCGTCCGTTACCCAATAAGAGGTACGCGATTCGGTCCAATTCCGGCTTCCCAGCTGCAGCGAGAAAGCCTTATTCAGGTCAATGGGGCTGAAGAGAATCCGGCCGGGCATCGTCTTTTCACGCGAAACTTTCGCGCGGCAACTGTTGGCATCCACGGCGTGGACCACGGCTTCAATTTCATCCCAGAGCTTGGGCTTATGGAAATGGATGTGCTCGCGGCCATTCAAGTGGGAATACAGCGCCTTGATTTTCATCGCTGACCGCCGTTTGGAAGCGCGGGGTTGTAGATCGGGCGGTCCATGGGGCGCATGCGCAGCCGTCCCGCCCGGAGGTCGTCGAGCCTCCCGCGCGCTATCTCCACGTATCTCCATTCCGTATCGCAACCGTAGCCGTCGCGGCCATTCTTCACGGCCGCGATCAACGACGAGCCGACCCCCATATAGGGGTCGAGCACACGGTCCCCCGGTTTGGTCATCGACAGCACCAGCCGCTCGACCAGTTCCACCGGGAACTGGCAGGGATGCTCGGTCTTCTCGACATGATTGGCCTTGACGTTTGGAATAAGCCACACGTCGCCGGGGTTCTTCCCCAGGGGATGGCAGGAAAATTCGCCTGCCCGCGGACCTTTGAAGTATTTCTTTCCCGGATATTTAGGTGGCACACGCACGGCATCCAGGTTGAACACGTACTCAGCGGATTTCGTGAACCACAGGATGGTTTCATAACGCCCCGAAAAGCGTCGCGTGCAGTGCAGGCCGTGCTCGAAGTGCCACACGATCCGGTTGCGTAGACGTAGCCCCAGTTCCTTGAAGACTGGATATAAGACCAGGTCCAGCGGTACGACCTCGCCATCCGCCCTGACGTGGTTACCCACCTGCCAGCAAAGTGAACCATGGAGGGCGAGCAGCCGGCAGCACTCATGAATGACGCGGCGCTGCCCCTCGACGTAGTGACCGATGGGGTGACGCCGCTCGTACTCTTTGCCGATGTTGTACGGAGGCGAAGTGACGATTAAGCGGAACCCACCCTCCGGCAGTTCCGCCATAAACTGGAGATTGTCCATGCATTTAACCACGGCTTTCCCGAGCTTGCCGTCGGCACCGTTGCGGTGAACGTGATCGACCGGAAAAAGCGTCTGCACCACCATGGTTC
>JAKCCC010000393.1 GCA_021838985.1 Planctomycetota bacterium | reverse complement strand
CGGCGCCGTGTCGCAAACGGGAAAAAATATCCCGCAAAATGGAATTGTCGGCGGGGGAGGCGGCTGCTATAAAGAGGGAGTGTGACGAAACCGATGGCCAGGAGTTTGTCGATGATATCAGCTCAAGTTTGCACCGCCCCGCGGGGCGCCGCCCACGGGGGCGTGGTCGATTATAATCACCTTACCTTTGAAGAGTTTTCCCGCTATCGGCCCTGGAAGTTTAACCGGGTACGCGACGTGAAGGCCTTAAACCAGGCGATCGCGCAGGAAGCCGTCGAGGCGGTTCGCCGGGCCGGCGCGGAAGGGCGGCGTATCCTGATCATCCTGCCGGTTGGACCGCTTGATTTCAGTTATTGGGCGCGGCGATGCAACGAATTGAATGTCTCCTGCGAACCTCTGGTCATACTCAATATGGATGAGTATCTGGACGAGCGCGGCCGGCGCGTCCCCGGCGACCATCCGTTGAGCCTGGGGCGTTTCATTCAGGAATCATTCTTGCAGAAGCTGCGGCCCGCGTTGCGCCCTGATCCGGCCAACTGGCACTTGCCCGATCCCACTGCGCCGCAACGGTCCACGGAGCTGATCGAATCCTTCGGCGGCGCGGATTTATGCTACGCCGGATTCGGAATTACGGGCCACTTCGCGTTCAATGATCCGCCGCCGCCCGAGGAGCCTTGTGATGACGAAGCGGTGCGCCACAGTCGCACCCGCACGCTGACCATCATGCGCGAAACACAGGCGCAAATGGCCATGGGTGGCACCGGCGGTAACTGGGACATTGTGCCGAAACGCGCCATCACTCTCGGCCTTTATGAGTTGTTGTTAAGTAAAAAGATTCATCTGACTTTCATGCGGAATTGGCACGCGGGGGTCTTGCGGCGCGCCCTCTTTGGACCGATCACCGGGCGTTGTCCCGGCTCCTTCGTGCAGGAACATCCCAACGTGGAAGTCACCCTCACCGAATTGGCGGCACGGCTGCCGCTGCTGAATACCTTGCAGGCCACGGGGGAAAGGGAAGAGATGCTGGCGGTCTAACCCAAATATTTCACCGCCAAGGCGATGGTGACAAAAGAGCTTATGTGGAAGCGGCGGTCCGGGCAATACCGGGAAGGTGTACCGGGCCGCCCGATCATAAAACCATTGTTTGGCTTGGTGTTCTGGGCGTCTGGGCGGTCCAATATGAAATATGCGGGCGAAGGTTTTCCAAAGGATGGCGCCGATTGATGCGACTCGTGAACGCCAAGCACCTGTGCGAACAGGCCGCAGTGCGGCATTTTGGTATTCCCGCACTGAACACCAACGGCGCCACCTACGATATCACGCGCGCCATCATCGAAGCGGCGGAAGAACTGCAATCGCCTCTGATCATCCAGTGCTATGCGCCGAATCTGGAGTACCGCGGCTATGAATATGCGGGCCTGTTGATTCGCCACCTTGCCGCCAATGCTTCCATTCCCCTCGCCATCGCCTTGGATCATGGAAAAACTCTGGAGTCCGTGGTTCACGCCGTGAAGGCGGGCTTTACCCATGTCATGATCGATTATGCGGACCGGCCGCTGGAGGATAACGCCCGCGGAACGCGCCAGGTCATTGCCGCGGTCCAACCATGGGGCGTCAGCGTGGAAGCGGAAGTAGGGCACATTATCAAAAGTTCCGAGACGGAAGGACGCCGCGCGGCCACCGTCGGCGTGGATGAGGTCCGCAAGTTCCTGGCCCTGGTGGACGTGGATGCGCTGGCCGTGGCCGTGGGCACCACCCACGGCATCTTTAAAGAGCAGAACGGCATTGACTTTGACCTGATCGCTAAAATTCGCGCCGCCACGGAGGTTCCGCTGGTCTTGCACGGCACTTGCGGCGTATCCCTGGACGATATCAAAAAAAGTGTTCAGGCGGGCATGACCAAGATCAACTTTGGCGAAGCGCTTCGGATGAATTACATCCGCTACTTCAATGCCTTCAGTCAGACGCTGCCGCATGAACAACACGCGTGGCGAATCATGCGCGCGTGTATGGACCGGCTAAAGCGGGATGTGAAAGAGATAATTCGCGCCGTAGGCGCGGAGGGGAAGGCGGCGCTATTTAGGGACAACCCCCAGTGAAAACGCGCTCAGGCTGCCTTGGCGTTACCGCGGTGCTCAAAACTCAGCAAACGTCGAGCGCCTCCGCGCTTCACCGCCCAACCGGGGCCGTGGCGGGCGGGGCCGCGGGTTGCGTGGCGACGGACTGGGTGGTCGGCGCCGGCGGGTGTACCTGTCGGCCAATTGGCAGGTTTACGGATTCGCACAACTGAATCAGCGGCAGTTTGTTGTTGTCCCAGTGGTTGATCTGGTGATACACCCGTTCCTGGCCATTGGCGCGGATCTGCAGTGTCATGCTGTTGCGCTGGTAGCGGTCGATGGGGCTGTACCAATACACCCACGTAAAAGCATTCTGCATCAGCCGATGGCGGCATACTTCGTTCCACATCGCCTGCAGCTGTGCCCGCGTCAGTTTGGTGGTGGTGCTGTAACGCGAGGCGATACCGTGGTGGTAGTCGCTCCATGTGGTGTAGGTGGTGCGACTGGTCCGATCCGCCGCCTGGATCAGCTGATGCACGTGCACGCGGGCGAAATAGGTGGAGGTGTTGCGATCGATTACGATGGCAAAATCCCTCGGCACCGGCGTCGACACAAACTTGGCGGCAAACAGATTGTTCCACCGGCCCTTGCTGCAACCGGTCGGCAGGCCGCACGCCAGCGCCGCCGCCAGCAGGCCGAGCGCCGCCAACTTCCCCAGTATCCTCGTCCGATGATCGCCTTGGCCACTCATAACCACAACCCTTTCCATTCCACTGCCGCGGCATTCGAAGCCGCCATCTACACCGGCCGACATTATAAGACTTTTTTAAAAACAAGTCTGTAGTATAATCGCGTGCAGGAATGCAGGCCCCCATCGTCTAGAGGCCTAGGACATCAGATTCTCAGTCTGAATACACCGGTTCGAATCCGGTTGGGGGTATTGCCGCAGGGCGGCCATAGAGTTCTGATGGCCATCGGGACGGTCTCTTGTTCATCTGTTCTACTGTTCGCGTATTGCCGCAGCGCGGCAACAGAACAGGAGCGTGCATTGTGAACAGGAGATGTCACGCCGCCCCGCCGTGGCCGCGGCGGGACCCGGTGTGGCCGGCGCCGCCGTCGGCTTCGGCGCGGGCCAAGAAGCGCCAACGGCACACGCCCGAGGGCTGGCCGGTGCACAGCTTCGAGACACGGCTGGCGCATCTGGCGACCCCGACCCACAACACCTGCCAGCTGCGAAGGCAGGGCCCCAAAGGCTTCGCCGATGTGACCGTGGAGGACGTCACCGAGCCGACCGCGCTGCAGGCACGGGCGGCGGAACTC
>JAKCCC010000392.1 GCA_021838985.1 Planctomycetota bacterium | reverse complement strand
ATATCGGAAATTACTGCGCCGGGCCCGGCGCGAGGTCACCATCGCCATGGCGTATTTCATCCCGGTGCGCCGGGTGTTAGGGGCTTTACTGGCGGCGCGGCGGCGCGGGGTGCGGGTCCGGGTGATTGTGCCCGCGCGGACCGACGTGCGCATCGCCCAGTTCGCCACGCGTTATCTGTATCACCGCCTGCTGCGGGCGGGCATCCGGATTTACGAACGAAAAAACCGTATGCTGCACAGCAAGGTGGTCGTGATCGACCGGCAGTGGACCATTGCCGGCTCCGCCAATATGGATCCGCGCAGTCTGTGGACCAACCTGGAGTTTCTCGCGGTGATTCGCTCCCGTCATTTCGCCGCCGCCATCCGGCGGATTTGTGGTTATGAGTTGCAGCACAGTCAACGGGTGCGCCCGTCCGATATTGCCCACCATCGTCTTGGGGAAAAGACGCTCAACACCCTGGCCTATTCGCTACGCTGGTGGCTGTGAGACGTGAACCCGGATTTTGCACCGCCGGGCCAAAGATGAAAGGTACCATGCCAAAGGTAAAAAATCAGGGGAAAGCAGTACTCCGGGCAGTGCACTGTCCAACGATAAATTTCGGGTTGGCGAAAGAGCTCCAGACGTGCCATCGAACCGGCAGCACCCGCCTTTAGGCTGGTGAATGGCGGCGGACGGGGTATCCGCAAGTTAAGCGGTGACCCAGCCGTAGCTCCCCTCCCCTTATATGTTTTTACTTTTGCGTTTTCACTTCGCCGCCTGCCCCGCGGCCAACGCCAGCCCCCGCCACGGCTCCGTTAACGTCAGGGGTGCAAAATCGGCCCGCAGGGGCGTCGTATCGGCGGTGTTATCCTCGCCCGCCATGGTCACTTCATTTTCCGTGAACGGCAAGCCGGGCAGGCGCAGTTGCGCCAGTAACTTTCCCAGCCAGAAGGGAACTCCCAGCACCAGCTTCGAACGTCCGCGGGTAACGGCCGCGGCGAGCTGAAGCAATTCCGGCCAAGTCATCACTTTCGGGCCGGCCAAGGCGTAGGTTTGGCCGCAAGCGCTGTCCATTTCCAAGGCCCGCAAAAATATCTCCGCCACGTCGCCGACATAGATTGGTTGGACCTTTGTGGCGGCTTTCTGCCCCAACCACCCACCGCCAAAGTAGGGCATGAAGAAGTACGGCAGCGCCTGACCCCGGCTCCAGGCCAGGAGTTGATTCGTGAAGGCGCCGCCGGGGCCAAGGATAAGGCTCGGCTGCAGGATGGTCCAGCGCAGGGCGCTGGTGCGGACCAGTTGCTCCGCTTGCCATTTGCTGCGGTGGTATTCCGATTTCGCGCCAGCTTTCGCGCCGAGCGCCGACATATGCAGATAGCGCCCAACGCCGGCGCGGGCGGCGGCGAGCAGCACGTTACGGGTGGCGGTCACATGGGCCTGCTCAAATCCTTGGGCCGGGGTGGGGCGAATAATCCCCACCAGATGAATAATCGCCGCGCATCCCCCCGCCGCGGCGGCTAAAGCGTCCCCATCACGCATATCGGCCACGATTGGCTCGACGCTCCACCCAGCCGTCCACTTCTGGGGCCGGCGGGCCAAGGACCGCACCTGAAAACCGTGTTGGCACAAGGTTTCGACCACCTGCCGGCCTACGAAACCGGTCGCACCTGTAACCAGAACTCGGCGCTTATCCATGCGGAACATCTTCAAACACCCCGTGGTACCCCATGCATTTTACGTCACGGCCCGGCAGCTGCAGAGGAATTGCGGTTGGTGAAAAACCTGGGCTTACCCTGGCCGAGCGCGGTCACACGAACCTACATGGTGTCGGACAGATGGAGGCCACGTCTGAAGGTTATCAGTCATTTCCATGACCTGATTCGGCGTGATATCGGATTCGTCGTTTCATCCCCCCACGTGCCGCAGCTTGGTCACACGGCCGTACGGCAACCATTCCGCGACGTAGATATTGCCTTCATGATCCCACGTGGCGCCGTGCGGACAGCAGAAATGGCCGGGCGTAAGATCCGCCGCCGGCACCCCATTGTTGGCCCGCTGGGCGGCGTTCGGGTTATCACCAAGGTGCGCGACGACTTGGTTATCGCGATCCAAAATGGTAACCCGGCCCCTTAAATCCGGAATCAGCAGCAAGCCATTCCGCGCGCTGAAATGGCAGGGCAAACGCAGACGACCGGTATCCTCCTCATTTTGCGCTGGGGTATCGTTGGCCACCAGGTGATCCAGCTTCCCGTCCAGCGTAAAATATTGCAGGCGATGATGGCCGCGATCGGCCACCACGATCATGGGCCGCTCCGGCCGACGGGTATCGCAGAAGATGCCATGCGGACAGTTGGTTTGATCCGGCCCTTCACCCTTGCCGCCAAAACTCTGGACGTAACGGCCCTCGGCATCGTAACGATGAATCCATCCCTGGCCGTAACCATCCGTGACGTAAAAGTCGCCGTTGGGTGCAAACGCGGTGAAAGTGGGTACATATTCTTCCGGTCCGGTGTAGCACGGTTGGCCGGATCGATCCCGCGCCGCCTGCGGGTACTCCAGCGTCAGCAACACGTGGCCGCGCAAGTCCGTCTTGACCACTTTGTGCAAACTGGTCGGCGCCAGATAAAGCACCTCCGCGCCGTTTTCGCGGCGCAGATCCATGCCGTGGCCGGCGCCGGCATACGTCGCCCCACCCCACGCTTCAATGAATTGACCGCGGGCGTCAAAAATGGCGGTCGAATCCTGACCGGCATGATGAATGATGATCCGGCCGTCGGCCGTTTCCTGCACCGCATGGGTATTGCCGAACTTCCTGCCGGGCGGCAGCGTCGCCCATGGCTCGATCCACTCATAGGTGTATTCGCCGGAACCGACCAGCACGGGTTTACGGCTGGAAATTCGCACGGACGATTGTTTAGCTTGACGTTTTTGAATGGCCATACATTTACCTTTCTCCCGGGCCCGCTTCCCATCCGACCGAATGTCCGCCCAACGCCGATTCGGCGGGGACCAACCGTCGGCCGCATCAAACCACCAGAAATGATAGGCAGGCTGAATCCGTTTTTCCGGCGAGTCGCCCCGGCCCGCCACGGACGCCCTCCAGAGGTGAGTCCTCGATCCGCGGATGGTGAAAACGGCGCGAACCCGGGCGAACCGCTGGGTTTATTCCGCTCGAAGAGCCGCGCTGGAGCTCAGCCCGGCAACGCCCGCCGCGCCGGTCGCGCCGCCATTTTCAGGACACTTAGTGGGCCGCTGTCTGCCCGGCCAGGCTCTGCGCGAGGCGTCGGAGAATCTTTTTTTCCAGCCACGGGTCGCGGCCGATCGTCATCCAGTACTCTCCATTGGCGCGGGTGATGGAGTGGTTGGCCACCAGGACCAGATTGCCGCCGACCGCGAAGGGA
>JAKCCC010000391.1 GCA_021838985.1 Planctomycetota bacterium | reverse complement strand
CGAAAACCAGCACGCCGCTACGGAAAATTTCGGTCGGTTACTCGGGTATCTACGGCGCCAGCGTCCGCACGGTTTGGGATCCGTTTGAACTGACCGGCCTGACTCGGCCCAAAAAGCTCCGCGCCGGTTTGACCTTCGATTATTTCTCGCGGCGCGGTGTCGGCGTCGGGCTGGATGGCCGGTACCACCAGCCGGCCGCCATCGGTGACTGGCACAGCTTCTTCATATACGACCATGGCACGGACAATTTGGGCGCCAATCGCGATAATTTGCCGCTACTTACCCATGACCGCGGCTGGGTGTCGGTGCGCCATATGCAACGGCTTTCCCGGGAGTGGACCCTGGCGGTCGAAGGCTCCTATATTTCCGATCCGAATTTCCTGGAGCAATATTTCTGGAACCAGTACGCCACGGCGCCGCAGCAGCAAACTTCCGTTTATCTCGAACAACAGCATGACACCGAAGCCTTCACCGTCCTGGGCCAATGGAATCTCAACAATTTCGTGGCCAACGCCGATCTGGAAGATAATGAGTTTTCCGTGCAGCGCTACCCGGAGGTTCATTATCGGCGCATCGGCGATAAACTGCTCGGCCTGTTTACCTGGTATAGCGACAACAGTTCCGGCCTGATCAACGACCGCTTCAGCGAGCAAACGCCCGCGGTACGTGGGCTGCAGCTCAATTTTCCGGGGATGAATCCCAACGAAACTTTTGCCGCTTATTATTTGAATAATGGCTGGACGGACCGCAACATCGCGCGGGGCGACTCCCGCCAGGAGCTGGACTTACCGCTGGCCGCGGGCCCCATTCAGTTTGTTCCCTTTGTTACAGGACGCGTCACCTATTGGGATACCTCTTTCCCGGTAACGAACAACCAAACCCGCGGTAACACGACCCGCCTCTGGGGCGATACCGGGTTTCGATCCACCATCACCTTTTGGCGCGTCTACCCGCATGTGCATTCCCGCTTGTTTGACGTGCACGGTCTACGCCATATTGTACAGCCGGAAGTGGACCTCTTCTTCGCCGGCACGGACATGCAGGAGGGTTATTTACAACCCTTTGACCGCAACGTGGAAGGCATCACCGACGCCAGCGGCGCCCAGTTCGCGCTGCACCAGGTCTTTCAGACCAAGCGCGGCGCTCCGGGCCAACAGCAGATTATTAACTGGATCACCCTGAATGTAGCCGCGGATATGTTCTGGCATAAATCCACGGCCGGGCCGTTCAACCCGGCGGATCCGCAGTATGCCGGTTCCCCCTTTTCCACCAGTGATTTCGGGGCGCCCATCATGGGCTACTACGATTTCAGCCAGCCCGAACTAAGCCAGGTCAGCGACAGCATCAACGGTAATTTTGCCTGGCGGGCCGGCGCCAATGTCAGCCTGCTGGGGGACGAGAGTTATAATGTCGATCAGGCTACGTTGGAGGAGCTTTCCGGCGGCGTGCTGGTGGACCAGTCGCCGAGCCTTAGCTATTACCTGGGCAACAGCTATATCCATGCCCTGAATACCGATCAATGGATGACCATGGTCAGCTACCGCCTGACCCGCAAATATTCCTTCTATGTGGGCGAAAGTTACGACTTTTCCCTGGGCCAAAACATTACTTCCACCCTGACCATCGTACGGAAACTCCCGCAGATGTATACCGGTCTGACTTTCAGCTATGATGCTTATACTCACGCTACCGCCGTGTTCTTTAGCCTCTGGCCGGCCGGGTATCCGTCGCTGGGCCTGACCAGCCCCGGGGCATTGGCCGCGGTGGAACAACAGTAGGCATAGCGCGGCCTGCGGGCCGTAACGCCGTCCCCCAGGTATGACCCAAGCGAGGCGACCTCGGGTTAAGATAACGACGAGTTAGCGGTTGCGGCACAGGAGCTACTGGCATGGCCCACGAATGGATGGCGCCGATTCCCACCCGCGTCTTTTTCACCAAGGGGGTGGGGCGGCACAAGTATCGTCCCCAATCCCAGGAGTTGGCATTTCGCCACGCCGGCATTGAAAAATTTAATCTAGTGCAGGTGTCCGGTATTGTCCCACCGCGCTGCAAAACCATTACTGTCAGCGAAGGCATTCGCCTTCTGCTGCCGGGCCAGGTCGCCTTCGGCGTCATCAGTGAGTCTAGCAGCGATGAGCCCAACCGCCAGCTCTGCGCCGGTATTGGCGTGGCCATGCCGATCCGCGAACAATACGGCTACATTTCGCGCCACGAAGGCTTCGGCATGACCGAGGAAAAAATCGGCGACTATGTGGAAGATATGGCCGCCACCATGCTTGCCACCACGCTAGGCATTGAGTTTGATCCGCAGCGCAACTATGATGAACGCAAGGAGATTTACCGCATGAGCGGCAACATTGTCCGCACCCGCAATATCGTGCAGACCGCCGCGGGCGATAAGAACGGCCTCTGGACCACGGTGATTGCGGCCGCGGTGTTTCTGATGTAAATTGAACCCGGCCGGGGCGGTCACGGCGGCACCGGTGATGCCCCGTCGGGCCGCCAAGGATCAAGCCCGACGTGGGCCTGTTGTCGGTACGCGGCGGCCTGCCTGTGCCATTGCTCTCGGAGTTGCGGATCCGCCAGCAGCGGTACATTCACCAGGATATTCAATACGGACGCCTCCACTGCCGCCCACGCCAAAATAGCGGCAATATGCAGATCCGAAGCCAGAGCGGGCTTGACCTTTTCGCGCAGGGCCTGGCACATTTGCAACACGTCCAGCGCGGCTTGCGCCACCGTCTGCGGAACTTGGATGGCCCGGTTCACCGCGGTTGCGAGTGGCCGCGCCGGTCGCGCCGCGACCGGCACTTTCAGCAGGACGTTAAGCGATTCGTAAGCCTGGCGGTCCTGTTCGATCAGGGCCTCCAGGTGCGCCGCCGCCGCGCGAAGCCGCTGGTCCTGGGCGCGCAAATCCGCTTCCCAGGCATCCCATCTCTCCGCGTGTTGGGGAATGGCTTTCGCTTGGCCCGCTGGAGCTTTGCCGAGGGTGTAGGCGACGGCCATCGCCGCCTGGGCGGCGGCCATGGCTCCGGTCAGCGCCGCCACCGACCCGCCCCCGGGCGTGGGTGTTCTGGCGGCTAACATTCCCAAAAAAGCGTGCAGACTCTGCGCCGTCAGCGGGCTGGCGGGCGCCGCGCCCGGGAGCTTAACCGAATCCGTGTCACGATCCATTCACGTGCGCCCTTTCGGCCGCGTTGCGGGACTCGCCTGCGTCGTGGTCGCCGGCGCTGCGGCCCCGCGGGCGGGCGGCCCGGCCAGCGGCGGACGGGCCCAGGTTTTCAGATGCCGCAGGCGAAAAGCCGCCAGAGCGGCAAAAGATTTCTCCATCGACGTGGCGTCCGGCACCAGGAAGGCTTTGTAGATCGCAGCGGCCTAGAT
>JAKCCC010000390.1 GCA_021838985.1 Planctomycetota bacterium | reverse complement strand
GACTACCATGCCGCGCGGGAGGAATTGGCGATGCTGGAGGCCCGAATCAGCGATTTGCAGGATCGTCTGAAATCCGCCTCCGTTGTCAACCCCGACGATATTCCCGCCGATATGGTTTTTCTGGGCAGCGTGGTGCGGGTGCGGGATACCGCCAGCGGTGAAGTTGAAACCTTCCGAGTGGCGGGCGAAGTGAACTCCGGCGAGCTGGACCAGGACGGGGATATCCTTGCCGTATCCGCAAAAAGTCCCCTGGGCCAGGCCCTCATGCGTGCCCGCCTCGGTCAGACGGTGCGCGTGAACGTGCCCCGCGGCGAAATTCATTATGAAATTCTTGAAATTCACTAGCGCTGTTTCCTGGACGACCCTATCCGTGCGAAAGTCGTTCACTGGAGGTGGTGCCAGCCGGGTTACCGTGGGAGCCGGCCGTGATCGCGCCGCCTGAGGAGCATATTGAAGAGGCCGCCACTGAGTGGTCAACGCTTTTTCCGGGGAAACATCTGACGGCCTTGGAGTGGCGGGAACTGGTGGGGCTGGCTGCCGGCCATCGCCTTCTGGTCATCCGCCGCCCCTTCGCCGGCGTGTCTTGGTCCGCGTTGTTCAGTGTCGCCCTGGCGTTGTTGGTCGAACTGGCGTTGGTGTCCGGCGCCTTCTGGCTGGTCCGTTGGCAGATGGTGCACCACCGCGGCGGCACCACCACCGCCAATTCGGCGCTAAATAATTCAGCCTTGGCGATCGGGGGCATTCAAGTCCATTCCATGCCCCGCCCCCACCCGTCGGGTCCGGCCATCGACCGCTGGCGCAGTCCGCCGTGGCCGCAGCCGCCGCCCTTGCCCAATTCCAGCTTTACTGCGCCCCAAGCCACGGAACAGGCCCTGCTCAATTATCCCAATCCCACTGCCGGCCGGCAAATTATTATTGGCGTGGCGTCTAATGTGAATGCGTGGCAAGCGCCCACCCCAGCCTTGGCGCTGCCGCGGGCGCGGAGCATGCCGCGACGCAGCCGGCGGCTCGCGACGGGGCCGCTCTCGCGCTGGGGCGCCAATCCCAACGCGGGCTTTGGCCAACCTTATTCACTGGTCAAGGGGGATCAAACGCTGGCTCCCGCCGGCCAGGGCGGCGGCTTAGGCCGCGGTCTTTCCGCCGCAAATGAGCCGAATCCAAGGCCAATCGGTCCGCCGGCCCGCCCCCTGTGGTCGTTCATTCCGCTAAAGAATCAATTGTCACCGCCGCATGTTTCGCCAGTCCTGAAGGTGCAGGTGCGACCCGATGGAAAAGCCGCCGCGGTGACGGTGCTGCGCTCCAGTGGTCAGAAGGCCTTTGACCAAGCCTGCGTCGATTGGGTCCGACTCTACCGCTTTTTGCCAGCCTTGAAAAACGGCCGGCCCGTAGTGGGATACTTTATTATGAAAATCGATCTGCATCGCGAATAAATTGTAATACCTCAATACCGTACACGCGATATAGCCGCAAAGGATGTGTCAATGTTAAGAGCCACCGGGACAGCCATTCCGCGGGGTGGGTTGCGAACTCGAATTTTGTGGTAGTGCGTTGTCAAACCATCAATTTCGGGTTGGAGAAAGAGCCCCCAGACTCGCCACCGAACCCCAAGCACCGGCCTTCAGGCCGGTGAACCTCCGGGTCGCCGTAGCGAGTCGCCCGCGGCGACCCGGTGAATGGCTTCCGGACGCGACACCCGAAAGTTAAGCGGTGACAAAGCCGTAGTGGGTCTGGTAAATGTGCAGCCGCGGGGGGCGGAAGCCCGATGGCTGCTGCCATTCTGCCTGAACCTACCCACGCGAAGCGGCCGCTTGGAACTATTGCCCAAAAATTTGGCCGCACCCCGCCGCGACAGGGTTCTTGCCGAAGGTTTACCCGCCCCGCCAGTTTTGGTAATATGGGGTTTGAGCCGGCGAACCATGCGGTGCGACCGAGCGGACCGGAACATGGTGTGGCCAGTTGAACGGTTAATGCTGCCAGATGGACCAGGCATGGCGCCGGGGAATCAACGGATGATCCTGAAACCGGCCGGGCTGCGGGGATAAATTTATGGCGACCACATCAGGTAATGGCGGGGCCGGCAGTGGATTCCGTGGACGCAAAGTGACCAATTGTTCATTTTGCGGCAAATCCAGCCGGGAAGTCGGCCCGATGGTGGAAGGGCCGAATGATATTTATATCTGCGCTAATTGTTCCGATCTCTGTCAGAACATTTTCAAGCAGGAAAAACGGAAAATTTCCGGCAGCCGGCCGGTGATGGGTCAAATTCCGCCGCCCCGTCAGTTGAAGGAGTTTTTGGATCAATACGTCATCGGCCAGGAAGCCGCGAAGCGCGCCTTGGCGGTGGCGGTGCACAATCATTACAAACGACTCGCGCATACCGATGGCCGCGGTACGGAGGACGTGGAAATCGACAAATCCAACGTACTGCTGATTGGCCCAACCGGCGCCGGCAAAACGCTACTGGCGAAAACGCTGGCCCGCTGCCTGCATGTGCCGTTCGCGATCGGCGACGCCACGACCCTCACCGAGGCCGGTTACGTCGGCGAGGACGTGGAGAACCTGCTGCTGAAACTGCTACAGAGCGCTGATTACGATCTGGAAATGGCGCAGCGGGGGATCATTTACATCGACGAGATCGACAAAATCGGCAAAACCAATATGAACGTGTCGATCACCCGCGATGTCTCGGGCGAGGGGGTGCAACAGGCGCTGCTGAAAATGCTGGAGGGAACGCTGGCCAACGTACCGCCGCAAGGCGGTCGCAAGCATCCTGAACAGCAGTACATCCAGCTGGACACCACGCACATTCTATTCATCTGCGGCGGGACCTTTGTGGGACTGGATCAGATTATCGCCAAGCGGTTGGGCCGCAAACTCATCGGTTTTGGCTCGGAAGTGGCCGGGGTGAAGGGGATGACGGATCTGCCGGAGAAAGAGGCGTTGCTGCCCCAGGTGATACCGGATGACCTGATTGAATTCGGCATGATTCCCGAATTTGTGGGCCGCGTGCCAATCATTGCCCCGCTGGCGCCGCTGACGATCGAGGCGATGGTGCGGATTCTGACCGAACCCAAGAACGCGCTGGTCAAACAATATCAGAAATTTTTCCAGATGGAGGGATGCGAACTGGAATTTACGCGCGGGGCGTTGCAGTTGCTGGCTCGCAATGCCCTGAAGCGCGACACGGGCGCCCGGGCGTTGCGCAGCGTCATGGAAGAGTTGATGCTGGACTGGATGTATCATCTGCCGGATCAGGGCCGCCAGGGGCGCTACGTGGTGACGGAGCAGGTGGTGCGCGGCGACCAGGGGCTGTTCGAAGTCCAGCCGCTGGCACTCAAGGAAAGTGCGTAAGCCGGCTTCGCGGAGGTGTCGAGCATCGCGTGCCTCGCCGGG
>JAKCCC010000389.1 GCA_021838985.1 Planctomycetota bacterium | reverse complement strand
CCACAGCCACGCCATCGGCCAGAGCTGGGGGTAGGGCGCGCTGGCCAGATAAGACGCGATCTGTTTCATAGCCGTGCGGGCAGTAGCGCGATCAGGGCTGGCCAGTTGTACAGCCAGCGCATGTGGATGCAGTGGCACGGGCGGCTGCGCGCGGACGAGGTGCGCACCGCAGAGCAATACCAGCCCGGCACCGGCGAGTACGAGCCGCCAGCGGCGGTCCAGATGGTCTATACGTGCAAGGCGGCGCAGCGCACAACGCCAACGACCCGCTACGGGGCGTTCGGAAAACCGCGAACCGAAAAGTGAAAACCATCGGGCGTATCCGCGTTGTAACCGTGCACGGGGCGCGATGGCTATCGGGATTGGCGCGGCCCTCACCCGCCGCTGCAGTTTAGTCGCCCACGGCGGCCTTCGGGCTATGCAATAGCTGCCGCAGGAGAGCTCGGAGCCTTCCTGGATAGTTCCGATGGATATCAGGGATAAGCGCGGGGTCCGGTACAGCCCGGGAACGGTTACTCCGCGTTTATCCGCGTTATCCGTGGTTGTATCATTCACGAAGCGCCCACGGGCACGCGCCGCGGCGATGGGGACGACGCCGGCTACGGCGACGCCCGTTCGCACTGAAAACCGAAAGGCGAAACCGGCCCCCCCCCCGCAAGATTCGCGGCCGGTGCGGCCTATGACGCGAGCGATATCAATGTCCATACGTCCTCCTGCTGGGCCTGGCGTTTACGTAGCGAACCCATTGATTGGCCGGTCCGATGGTCTGATACCACGCTTTCAGGGTCCGCGCCAGGTCTTCCTCAGCCTGTGCAATCTGCCAGCGGTTCGCCAGCTCGTAGGCGCGCGTAAACATCGCGGCGGCCAGTTGGGGCTTGTGGGCCAGCAGATAGAGATTGCCCCGGCCGGTCAGGCTGTAGAAATCTTCGCCGGTCATGTGGGCGGCGCGGCTTAAATAAGCGCTGGCGGGGATCCGTATCGACGCCGGCAGAGCGGTTGCCATCACCGGCGGCGCCTTGCACGGGGCAGACAGATCGGCAAAATCACGGGGCAGCGGGGGGTGACGGCGCAGGGCATCAACAATCTTCGCCCCCCGCACCTGTTGGGCAATAAACTGGTCGACGCGGCCGCCAGCGCCGGTGGTTTGCCGCCACCACTGCGCCGCCCGTACCGGTACGGTGCACAGCGCCATAACCACACAGCGAAGTGCACTGCCGAGGGGCGATATGCCACTTGGTAAATGATCCTTCGCTTCTTTGTGCCGCGGTTCACGCGCCCTGGTGAGGATCTTGCCGCTTGGGTTGCGGCTCCTTGGCGCTGCGGCAGGCGCTGGGCCAGCCCCCTGTCGCAGGCATTGCGCCTCGAGTTGTAGCGCTACGCCGGTGTACCGCATCGTGCAAACGTCGAACAGACGCACCGCCGCGACCAGAGCGCGATCCGGTTCATTTCGCGCCAGAAAGCATTGCGCCCGTATCAGCAGCATCCATTGCACCAAACCCGTATTGGCGGGCTGATTCAGGATGGTATAGCGGCAAATGCGGCCGACCAGACGGTAACGGCCCGCGCGGAGCAGAGCGGGCAGCCAGATGGCGCGAAAGCGATTGATCTGGAGCCACTGTCGTCGCCGAAACATCCCCTTAAACATGGTGAATGCGCGGCGTTGCAGCCCGCGGCTTGGCGCCCTGGAGGATCGGCAGAGCTGGACGAGCAGAGGCTCCTTCGGCAACGGCCCACCGCGGCCCCACCAGTACGGAATTTGAGTGAAACGCCGAAAATCCGGCAGCGTGGCGGGAAAAAGCCGACGCCGCTCCGGATGCCGCCAATTCCGCCGCCACGGAATGCGCGCCAGCGCCGGCGCGGGCGGGGGATGGACCATGACCCACTGCTCCAGGCCCGTGCGGCTCCAATGGATCACCCCGATCAGCCAGATGATCCCGAGGCCACCCATCGCCAGAAACAAGGGGATCACCAGCGCTGCCAGTAGCTTGTCGGAACGTTTTAACCGCATGAACCGCGACCAGAACCTCCCGCCCCCGGGTACACGCAGGGGCTTCGCGCCGCCCGGCGGACCTGCCCGAATTTGCAACCGTCCACGGGTCTGCCGATTCCCATCGGGGCTATCGGGATGGGCGTGGCCCTCACCCGGTGCTGCAGTTTAGTCGCCCCCAGCGATCTCCGGGCGATGAAGCAAATGTCGCAGGTTGCCACGGGCGACTCGCCCCGGTGAGATACCGCATAGCCGTCCCGACAGTCATCGGGAAAAGCGCGGGGTCCCGTGCCGCCCGTGAACGGCTACCCGAATTATAACGCGGCAACACGGCAGCGGTTTCGACGGCCACACGCGAAGCGCAGAGTCGGGTCAGGAGGTATCCAGTAAAGGGTGAGATTGACCCGGCACCACGTCCGGGGTAGGCTCGGGCACTCGCGTGGACACGCATGCGAATATCGGGAGCACGCCATGGCGTTGACAAGTCTATCCAATAAATTCACACCATGAACCATAACCATTTGATGCTCTTTTATGCCGTGGCGCAACAGGGCAGCTTTAGCGCCGCAGCGGAGAAGCTGGCCATCAGCCAGCCGGCCGTCTCCATGCAGGTGGCGGAGTTGGAACGCAACCTGGGGGTGCGTCTGCTGGACCGTCTGCCCCGTGGAGTGCGCCTGACACAGGCCGGCCAGGCCCTGGCTGAATATGCGCAACGCATCGCTGTGCTGGAGCGAAGTGCCGACCAGGCGATGTACGACATCCGCCAAGTGCGCCAGGGCCGCCTGGCGGTGGGCTGTAGCACCACCATCGGTGCGTACGTTTTACCGGCTCTGCTGGCGCGCTTCAGCCAGACCCACCCCGGTATTCAGGTGGACGTGCGCATCGGCAACACGGCCCAAGTCCAGCAGGCGCTGCTCGATGGCGTATTACATCTCGGCCTGACCGAGGGATTCGTCGAGCATGAACATCTTGCAGCCACGACCTTCCGCCATGACCAATTGATTGCGATTGCCCCGCCGGGGCACCCTCTGCGGCGTGAAAAAAGTGTTTCCTTGGAGCGTTTTGTCGGCCAGCGCCTGATCATGCGCGAAGCCGGTTCCGGCACCCGGGCGGTCTTGGAACATGCCGCCGCCGCGCGGGGGGTGCCTATCCAACCGTTCTTGGAATTAGCGGGCACCGAGGTCATCAAGGCCATGGTGGCCCACGGCGTGGGCGTAGCCATCGTTTCCAAGCTGGCCGTGACGCAGGAGTTGGCCGCGGGCCGCCTGATTGAAATCCCGCTGGTCGATTGCACTCTGCGCCGGCCCCTGCATCATGTCTGGGTCAAGCAGCGGCAACCGGGGCCGGCGGCGCTGGCCTTCCTGAAGCTCATTACCGACGGCTGACCGGCGAAGCGCAACTTCCCGGC
>JAKCCC010000388.1 GCA_021838985.1 Planctomycetota bacterium | reverse complement strand
CAATCCGCTGGCTGGAAACGATGCAGTGGTCTGAGGACCCGGCAACCGGAAGCTCTTTCACATCGATCGATGTGACCGCCCAAGGAGGCAGGACCAGGGGGCCGATAACCACCGCGTCTTTCAACACGCTCTCCCGTCCGGAGCCGAGGTTATCGACGGTTGACAGGTTGTGCGCCCAAGTTCCATCCAGCCAATTCTTGGGGACAGGTACCAACGCCTGACGCGACAGCGGCGTGGGATTATAAACGAGCACTGCGGCAACCCCGCGGCCAGCCGCCGGGTTGGCGATGTGGGCCTCCAGACTATCACGCAGCAGCATTTCCGAAAGGCTGTAGGCTTCATGCGCGTAATGCGCTTTATGCGCCCACTGGTTGGCCACCCGATCCGAATCCGGGTTGGTTATGCTCTGCGCAGCGCCCCAGGTATGCTCCTCATACATGTTCAGATGCCAGATCGCACGCTCATGAAGTTGCTGCTGCCGCGGCGATGGTGGCGTGGAACATCCGGCACGCAGCGCGTCCGCCGCGAACAATTGACCGCGGGCCTGGCGATTCAGCCGTCCTTCGGTGGCGGAGCTGGCACAGCCAAAATTCCAGTAATCCGTCCAATCGCCGCCATAGGATTTAATCCGCGACGCCGGCAGGGCGCTGACGCGTTCCCGCAACATCTCCGGAGTGGCGAACCGCAGCACCGGACTGCGGCCTTCCGCATTCCAGCGCTGAACCAGTTCCGTCAACAACGGATCCGGTGGGGCGTTATCCCAGCACCGGTGATGGGTCGCGGTAAGGAAGGCGAAAGGATAGCAATAACCCTGCCCTTCGAGACGCTTGAGATATTGGGCGATTCCCTCCTGCATGTTCTCCAGCGACGGGCTGGCCAGCCGGGCCACATGGTCAAACAAGCCGTAATGTTCACCATTAAATACCAGGATCTCCCGCTCGTCGGAACCTTGCCAGCGGAATACCAAGGGCCGGCTCAGCGGAAATCCGCCGCAAACGATATTGATCCCCATGATCAGCAATTCCATGTCGGCGTCGCGCAGCAGTTGAGTGATCGGCCAGGGCAGACCGTTGACATCGTGGTTGATGGCCACACGCAGAGGCAGGCCCAGGGTTTCACGCAGCAAACGCACCGGATAAAGGCTGCGCGCGATCTGCTCGGCGCTGTACAGCGGCGTCAGGTTGCACCACATGGCCCCGCCGGAAATCCGCCCGGCGCGGGCCAGCCGCCTGAACCGCTCAATCTGGCGCGATCCCGCGCTTTGCAGCCAGTGCAACACCGGCGCCGTCACTTCGCAGGTCCACCGCAGCTGCGAAGCCTCCGGTCGGTCGGCGGTCCGTTCGCAAAGATCGATGGCCGCGTCAATAAACCGCGCATGCAGCTCCAACGCCACCGGCTGCGGATGGGTGTAGCCGATATCGGTGTGGCTGTGATGCATAATCAACATTTCATCAACCACTGTCATTCCTTTCAAGACTAACCATTACTCGTGGAATCCTCGCAGGACCATCTTAGGGGCTGCACGAACCGCCGGCTGGTCTGTTCCCAGCTAGAAAAATTTCCAGCAGCGCGATTTCCATTTCGCACACCGACTAAAATTTCGGCCGGTGGACCGGCCCGGGTTGTAAATCGCTAGCCAGCCTGGAAATAAACGATCCCCCGAGGTTGGCCAGATAAAGCTTGCCTTCGTGCAGGGCGACATTGGTCGGGCTGATGAGCAGCTCGTGGGTTAAATCTTCGATCAACATTTCGAGTCGCCCGTCGGGATGGCCGACATACACTTCATCGGGACGATAGCAGGTGATGATAAGGCGGCCGTCCGCCGTGAAGGCCAGGCCGTCCACGACGCGGTGCGCGGGAAGTTGGAAAATTGTTTCCACGGTTCCATTGCCACCTGCCAGCGGCACGCGCACGACATTCCACGCCGTGCTTTGGGCCACGTAAAGCCAGCAGCCGGTTGGATCAATGGCCAGCCCGTTGGCGAAGCGGAACGGGCCGGCGTGAAATAACTCCTTCCGGTTGTCAGGGCGGATGACGTACAGCTTGCCCGTACCGGTCGGGTTCCAATAGTCACCGGAATCGGAAACAAACAGATTCCCCGCGGCGTCGAATACACCGTAGTTGGGAATCTCGAACCCACCGGCGCGCTCGGTGACTTGGCCGTTCGGATCGATCCGCAGCACCGCTTTGCGGCCCGCGTCGCAGACATGGACCCGGCCATGGCCGTCCAAGGCCACACCGAGCAGGGAACCACCGGTGCCGGCCACCTGGCTCTGGGTTCCATCCGGTCCCAGGCGGTACAACTGTCCCCCTTCGCCGCCGGCGTACAGGGCGCCATCCGGCGCGACGCATAGGCATTCCGGATGGTCCAAGCCGGAACCAAGCATCTGGACATTTTGCGGGCTGGCGATCATATGTCTGCTCCTGTCTTAAAAATAGCCACGAGCGCCTCTCGTTGCCCAGCACCCGGCGCCGGGCTGACGCCGCAAGGCCCCACCCCGCGCTGCAGTTTAGTCGCCCACGGCGACCTTGGGGCTATGAGACAACCACGCCCTCCGTTCATAGCCCGGAGGTTGCCGCGGGCGACCGAACTACGCGATGGGGCAAGAGCGCCCGTAGAGCCGACGCCCTTGTGTAGAGCCGACGCCCTTGTGTAGAGCCGACGCCCTCGTCGGCTGCCCACGTGGCCGATGAGGGCATCGGCCCTACATAGCCCGGAGGTTGCCGCGGGCGGCAAAACCGCAGCGCCGCGTTCATCGAACCGCGAATTTCTTCAGGGCCTCGCGATTCAGCTCAATGCCCAAGCCCGGGCGGGTTGGCAAAGCGATGCGACCGTCCCGCATGTGCAGCTCCTCCTGAACCAGTTCCCGGCGCAACGGGGCATCGCACTGGGCGGCGGGGAGGAACTCCACGAAGGGGCAGTGCCCCGTCGCCGCCGCCAGATGCACCGAGGCCGCGATCCCGATGCCGGTCTTCCAGCAGTGCGGCACAATCAGCCGACCCCGGGCGGCCGCCAGGTCGCAGACCCGCTTGGCTTCGGTCAAACCGCCCACGCGGCCCACATCCGGCTGCGCCACGTCCACCTGGCCCCGGTCCATCAGATCGATAAACTCGAAACGCGTGGTCTGCCATTCGCCGGCTGCCACGCGGATGCCTAAGTTCTCATGCAGAAACGCATAGCCGTCCAGATCGTCAATCCATAGCGGTGTTTCAATGAAGAAAAGGTCCAAAGGCTCGAGCTGTTGGAGAATGCGCAACGCCTTTTTCGCGTCGGAGAAGGCGTATTGCACATCCACCATCAGGGTAAAATCACGCCCGACCGCCTCCCGGCACGCCGCGATAACCTCCACCAGCGCCGCTTCCGGTTCGTGGAGCCGACCATGGGCATAGGGTCC
>JAKCCC010000387.1 GCA_021838985.1 Planctomycetota bacterium | reverse complement strand
GGAACAGGTGCACAAAGGTTTGGGAGAAATGCAGACCCTGGCCGCCGGTGTCGGTGATTTAAAACGCGTGCTGACCAACGTGAAAACCCGTGGTGTCATGGGGGAAGTGCAATTAAACGCTTTGCTGCAGGACCTGCTGGCGGCGGATCAATACGCCGCCAACGTCGTGGTCCAGCCCGGCAGCGCCGAGCGCGTTGATTTTGCGATCCGGCTGCCGGGCCGCGGTACGGATGCGGCGGCCCCGCTATGGCTGCCCATCGACGCGAAATTTCCGATGGAGGACTATCAGCGGCTGGTGGCGGCACAGGACGCCGCGGATGCCGCAGCCGTGGAAGAGGCGGCGCATCGGCTGGAAACGACGATCCGCACGGTCGCGGCGGGCATCGCCGCCAAGTACATTCATCCGCCCGAGACCACGGATTTCGCCTTTTTATTTTTACCGACGGAGAGTCTGTTCGCGGAAGTGCTGCGCCGCCCCGGTTTGTTTGAAACGATCCAGCGGGTTCACCGCGTCACCATCGCCGGCCCCACCACGCTGGCGAGCCTGTTGATGAGTTTGCAGATGGGCTTTCGTACGTTGGCCATCGAACAGCGTTCCAGTGAGGTCTGGGATTTACTGTCCCGTGTCAAAACGGAATTTGGAAAGTTCGGCGAAGCCCTGGCACGCGTGCGGAAAAAACTGCATGAAGCCACCACTTCCATCGAAGATGTCACGGTTCGCAAACGGGCTATGGAATCCGCTCTTAAAACCGTGCAGACGTTGCCCACCGCGGCCGCCCCGGACGTGATGCCGCCGGGACCGGCGCCGGAAAACGGCGTGGCGGATGCGAAGGGCACAGCGGGGCGCCCCGAACCCTGACCCGGACGGTTCAGTACCCGCGATGGCTGCGGACGCCAGAGCGCGGCGCCGCCCGGGGCGGTAAACCAGGGCGGGTGGGATCGGAGCTTCCGTTCACACCCGACCATAAAGGTATTCATTCAGGTAGTGGATGGTGATTTCCTGGTGGCTGGCGTGATGGGCGTTCAGGTCGCCAATCGAGATCAAGCCCACCAGACGGCCGTCCTCGTCGCACACCGGCAGATGGCGCACCCGCCGATTTTTCATAATGGCGCTGACGTCCTCCACCGGCGTATCCGGGCGGCAAACAATCACCTCCGTGGTCATCACCTGTCCGACCGTAACGGTGCGAGGATTTTTTTCCTCGGCGACAATGCGGGTTAGCACGTCACGTTCGCTCAAAATGCCGACCACCTGATCCGCCTCCATGACCAGCAGCGATCCGACCCGATGGCGATTCATCTGATGGGTCGCATCCAACACGCTCGCCCGAGGGGAAATGGAATGTACCTGGGTGGGTTTGCCGCGTAAAATATCAGCCACAGTGGCCATCGAAGCCTCCTTTCCTTCGCAACTATATGTGTACAATCCTCCACGACGCCACGGCATGTGCCTATACCACTATAGCTCGTTGCGGCACTATTTCAACATTGTGAATAAGTTAACGAAGTTGTGGTATTCCGCGGGGTCCAACCGCCGCATCGCTCAGCGTTCCGCGCCGCCTGGACCCCTGGTTGGCGCTGCGTCCCCGCGTGAACCGGGTAAAATAAGAGGCATGTTGCTGGAAAAGATCCTTGCTCAGGGCGAGCAGCGCGGCTCCGAAACGGCTATCATCGACGATCGCCGCAATATCACCTTCCGCCAACTTTCGTTGGCGGCTGACATTATGGCCGGTCATCTAGACCGTGGGGCCGGCGACGAAGACAAAATCGGCCTATTGCTGCCTCAATCCGGCGCTTTTGCCGTGGCCTTTCTGGGCGTGCACTGGACCGGGCGCATCGCCGTGCCGCTGAATTATTTGCTTCGCGCCGCGGAACTGATTGCCGTATGCCGCGACGCAGGCTTGAAAACCATTGTGACCATCCGCTATTTTCAGGAACTCGCCCCAGCGCTGCGCCAAGCGGGTTACCGTGTTATCTTTATGGAGGACGTGTCCTTTATCGCGCCGGCCACGCGCCTGCGCCGTGCGGCCGGAATAAAGCGGCGACTGCCGCCGCAGCGGCCTGCGGATGTGGCGGTGATCATTTATACCAGCGGAACCGCGGGCGAACCAAAAGGGGTGATGCTTACCAACCGCAATCTGGACTCTAACGCCGCCGCCGCGATTGAGCACGCCCGCTTCCAGCAACAGCTGTCTTTTCTCGGCATCCTGCCGATGTTCCACACCTTGGGCCTGATGGGTTGTCTGCTGGCGCCGCTAAGCCTGGGGTGCCGGGTGGTTTACCAGGCCCGCTTCAGCCCCATGGCGGTGTGCGAGGTGATTTCCCGGCGCCAAATCGAGGTGTTGATCGCTGTGCCGACCATGTTTGCCATGCTCGTGCGCGCCAAAGATGCCCAGCGTCAGGCGCTTTCCAGCGTGCGTTATGCGATCAGCGGCGGTGAGCCGCTTTCAGCTTCCCTGACGCAGGAATTCCACGAAAAGTTCGGTCTGACGCTGCTGGAGGGATTCGGTTTGACCGAAACGTCGCCTCTGGTGAGTTTCTCCGTACCGTGGGCGCACCGGCCCGGCAGTGTCGGCCGACCGTTGCGCGACGTGCAACTGCGGATCGTGGACGAGCAGGAGCGTCCGTTGGGACCGAATCTGGATGGTGAACTATGGATTAAAGGGCCTAATGTGATGAAAGGTTATTACCAAAATCCTGCCGCGACTGCGGCGGTCCTGCGCGAGGACGGTTGGCTTAAAACCGGCGATCTCGCTCATATCGACGCCGATGGCTTCCTCTACATCACCGGCCGCAAGAAAGAAATGATCATCATGGCCGGCGAAAAAATTATGCCCGGCGAGATCGAAGAAGTGCTGCGCCAATATCCCGGCGTGCTACTGGCCGCGGTCATCGGAGTGAAAGACCCGCAGCGCGGCGAGTGTCCGGTGGCGTTTTTGCAGCTGGAGCCGGAGTTGAAAGAAAAACCGAGCGCCCAGGAGATTCGCGCTTTCGTGCGGCGGCGGCTGGCGCCGTATAAAACGCCGCGTGACATCTATTTTGTGGACGCTATGCCGCGCTCCGCCACCGGGAAAATTCTCAAACGCGGCCTGCAAGTACCAGGCACGCCCGCCCTCGCCGTCGCCCACCGCGCGTAGCAGGTCCGCCTGGCTCAACACTCCATGGATTGTTTCTATAGCCACGATCCATTGACCCGAAGTTCCGCGTAAAAACAGCTGATTGTTAGTTGTAAAGCTCGACTTAGAAAGGACTTAGTGATATTCTTGCACCTTATTTATTCCCATGCAATAATTTTGTGGAACCTGACATAACTGGATAATATGATATGATAATATATTCGTTATGCACATCGACACTGCACCCAACCGTGCGTTACCCGCCGGCGATTTTGCTCCGCGA
>JAKCCC010000386.1:588-3408 GCA_021838985.1 Planctomycetota bacterium | reverse complement strand
TAAATTCGGCGTACTGGGGATTCAGCTCTATCAGGATCGCTTTCCGATCAAGACTTCGTGCAACCTCTCCGGTTGTGCCGGAACCCCCAAATGGATCCAGAATGGTATCGCCCGGCCGGCTGCCAAGCAGAATACAGCGGCGCACTAATTCCCGTGGATAGGCGGCGGGATGGCCGGCCCCGCTTATGTCCGGCCCCAGGACCCAGCAGTTCCTAAGGTTCGCGCCGGTGGGTTCGCGGACGCCATTTGGATCATAGTAATAATTTGGCATTCTCGCCATAAAGAAAATTTCTTCCGTGCAGCTGGTGGGTCTGTTTTTAACGCTCTCCGGCATGGCCGTCTTTTTAAGCCACGTTATTCTGGAACGGAGAACCCAGCCATCAGCCTGCAGGGCGAAAGCTACGCGCCAGGGCAAGCCCATCAGGTCACGGTCTTTCAACCCCCAACACGTGGGAACCTTGCAGTTGCGGCGCTGAATCATCTTCTTGGTATTGCCGACAATCGCGTTAGGGCCGCAATTACCTGTGCCGCCATTACGGGCGTATCCATCGCCCACGTTAAGCCACAGCGTACCGTCCTTCCGCAGCACCCGGCGCACTTTGCGGAAGACTTCCACAAGATTTTGGACGTATAAATCCGGTGTAGGCTCGGCCCCAATTTGGTCGGGATGGTCATAATCGCGTAAACCCCAATACGGGGGCGACGTAATACAACATTGAATGGATTCAGCGGGAAGCAGCGCCAGTTGTTGACGATTATCGCCCACCAGTATTTGTATTTCTGGCAACTGGTCATGTCCATCATGTATGAAGTGCGGCAAGTTCAAGCGATTCTCCGGCTTTTTTCTTGCTGGGGGTCTTTCTATCAAGGCGACCGGCGCTTCCCACGCTTGCAAATCCTCCCACAGGCATGACGCGGCCTCTGTCAGGATATTACCACTGGCGATCCACTGCGGCGGCTATTTTTTGCAGCGATTCAGCCAAAGCGGCTAATACCCGCGGCGTGATTGATTGCGCGCCATCCGTCAACGCGTGCTCCGGATCGGCGTGACATTCGATAATCAAACCATCCGCCCCGCACGCCACCGCCGCTCGGCACATGTCCGGCACCAGGTGCGCGTGGCCGGTTCCCTGCGAAGGATCCACAATGATCGGCAAATGACTGATGCGATGAATCTCCGGCACCACCGCCAGCGGCAGCGTATTGCGGCAATAGTTTTCAAACGTGCGGATGCCGCGTTCACACAAGATCACATTGGGGTTGCCCCGGGACATGATGTATTCCGCCGCCAACAGAAACTCTTCCAGTGTCGCGGAGATGCCGCGCTTAAGCAGCACCGGCTTATGCTGCTCGCCGACAGCGCAAAGCAGATTGAAATTCTGCATGTTTCGCGCCCCGACCTGCAGCACGTCGGCATAGCGGCCCACCAGCGCCACCTGGTCCACAGCCATCACTTCCGTCACCACGGCCAGGCCGGTTTTGTCCCGCGCCTGGGCCAGAATCTCCAGACCTTTTTCACCTAAACCCTGAAACGCATACGGGCTGGTGCGCGGCTTAAACGCCCCGCCGCGCAAACCGGTGGCGCCGGCATCGCGCACGGCTTGCGCCAGTTCCAGCGTTTTGGCGCGGTCTTCCACCGAGCACGGCCCCGCGATAATGGCCAGCCTTTTGCCGCCCGCCGACCCACCCAGGCGCCCGCCCAGCGGCACGATGCTGCGCTCCTTCTTAACCTCCCGCGAGGCCATCTTGTACGGCGCCAACACCGGCATCACCCGTTCCACGCCGCCGGCATTTTCGAGCTTATCCTTGTCTTTGTGCCGGTCATCTCCCAGCGCCGCGACCACGGTGCGCTCCGTGCCGACGATGATGTGTTCCCGCAAGCCCATTTCCCGGATCAATTTAACCACGTGATTCACCTGGGCCTTGGTTGCTTCGGATTGCATCACCACAATCATGGGTTGGTCTCCTTATGGGTTTAGGGCCGCTGGGTATGACGCCGGACTCAACGGCGCCAAAGCCGGTCCTGCCGCGCCAGCCGCGCCAATTCCGCTTCGATATGCCGCGCCAAATTCAGGGCCGCCGCGGCCAAATGGCCGGTTTCCGTAAGTTTTTGCCGCACGACGCCGTTCATAAACTGTCTCCCGTGGCCAAAAAAAAAGCCCGCTATAAGCGGGCGTCAGTTTCAACTTTTCCTCAATGACAAAGTCGCCTGGCCCGCCGCTACACGCCGGTAAAAAAGTAAAAACGCCAGAAATAGCCGTAGCATCGGCGCCAGCCCAACGCAGCGGCGGCGAGTTGTTTCAATAAGATATCCACAAACGTTATTGTGCCGCGAATCTCCGGCCCTGTCAAGCCGGCCATCCAGCCAGACGGTGTACACCTAAAATTGGCCAGCTGGACTTCTGATCTGCGGGGCCTTTCCGGGATCAGTCCGGCGGGATAATCTATGTGGGATGAGCTTGGAATTATGTGTGTTGGCCAGCGGATCCGCCGGCAATTGCAGCGTGTTGCGGACGCGCAGCGGCGCCCTGCTGATCGACGCCGGCCTGGGGCCACGCGCCACGGGACGCCGTCTGCTGGGAACCGGTGTGGACCTTTCCGAGTTACGCGCCATTCTTCTGACTCATCCGGACACCGATCATTTTAATCCCACCTGGTTTCCCGCGGCGCGGCATTACAAGGTTCCCATTTATTGCGCCACCAACCATGTCCCAACCCTGCGCCGCCTGGCTGCCCGCCGGGGCTTTCGTCCTCTGAAGCCGCTGCTCGTCGCCTTTGAAAGCTCTCCCTTCCAACCTTTACCGGGCTTGACCTGCCACC
>JAKCCC010000386.1:0-578 GCA_021838985.1 Planctomycetota bacterium | reverse complement strand
CTGGATACCGGCCGCCACCGGCTGGGCTATGCTACCGATTTTGGCCATGTGCCGCCGGATCTGATTGACCTGTTCACCGGAGTGGACCTGCTGGCCATCGAAAGCAACTATGACCCGCGGATGGAGCTGGCCAGCAATCGGCCGTGGTCGCTCAAACAGCGCATCATGGGCCGGGCGGGCCATTTGTCGAATCCGGACGCGCTGGCCGCTGTCCGCGCCATTCTCGATGAAACCGGCCGGCGCTTCGGTCCGAACCATCGTCCGCACCATATTGTGCTGCTGCATCGATCCCGTCACTGCAACTGTCCGGTGTTATTGCGGCGTTTGTTCACGCAGGATCAGCGCATCGCGCCGATTCTGACCCTGGCCCACCAGGATGAACGCACGGAATGGCTGGGGCTGCCCGGTCGGGCGCCGTTGGTCGGCGAGCAACTTTGCTTGTTCCATAGGGAAAATTCGGCTTAGTATTACTCTGTTAAGTAGTTGACAACGATTCTGGCTGCGGCTATAGTTCTGGCATGAAATGGAACTCAGCCCACTGGCAGCGGAAAGTTAGCGAACTGCAAAGTTTCATCGAG
>JAKCCC010000385.1 GCA_021838985.1 Planctomycetota bacterium | reverse complement strand
GACCCGGTTGGTCTGCACCGTGCAATGGGAGGTGGCGCAACGCATGCGGGCCGTCCCCGGCACCTCTGACTATGGCGCCCTCGGGGCGTTTCTTCAATTACTCGCCCAGGTGCGAATCGTGCGGTCCATTGCGCCCGGCAGTTTTTGGCCGCCACCGAAAGTTCGTTCCGCGCTGGTAGTCCTTGCGCCGGATGAAGAAAAAGTCGCCCGGGTTGCGGACGCGCCACGCCTGCAACGAACCCTGGCGATCCTTTTCGCCCACCGCCGCCAAAATCTGGCCAACGCCATCCGCCATGGTTTTCCGATCGATAGTCCTTCCGAAGTGCGGCGCCTCTTGGCGCCCGCCGGTTTTACCGGCCAGGAACGGGTTCAGGAAATCACCCCGCGCCAGTTTCTACGTCTTGCGGAAACGCTGCCAAACTTGGTTCCCAGTATCGCCCACCGTCCCCATGGGGTGCGGCCTGATTTCTTGGTAAACGCCGGCCAGCAGCGATAGCACCAAGCTCCCAACGTCTTAGCGGCGGCATTCATGCCGCCGGTGGGTATGTCCCCGCCCCAAAATCCGGCCACAGCCTCCTCACAATTCAGCTTCCATCCCTCTTGGCAGCCGGGGCCTTTGCGTTTAAGCTAAGTAGGAATCCTAAATCCGATCGCGGGATGCCCCGGGGCTTTTCGGGGGGACCAACATGCTGGCCAAAGTGCACAGTTTCGTGTTGCAGGGAATCGACGCCCTGCGCTGCGAAGTCGAAGTCAATGTCGCCAACCGGGAATATGGCGATCCGTTGATCGTGGGACTGGCGGACAAGGCGGTCAGCGAATCCTTGGACCGCATTCATACCGCGATGGTCAACAGCGGTTTTCCCTTTCCACAGCAGCGGCTGCTGGTGAATCTGGCGCCGGCGGACATCCGCAAAGAAGGCAGCGCCCTGGAGTTGCCGATTGCGTTGGGCATTCTGCAGGCCGGCCGCATCATTACGGGCGACGGCCACAAGGATTCCCTGGCGGCCGGTGAGCTGGCCCTGGACGGCTCGGTGCGGCCCATCAAAGGGGCGTTGTCGATGGCGATGCTGGCCGCGGAACACGGCCTGAAGCGCCTGCTGCTGCCGCCGGCCAACGCCCGCGAAGCGGCGGTGGTGCCGGGTATCGACATATATCCCATCGATTCCCTGACCACACTGGTGGGTTTTCTGAACGGGCAACTCGAATTGGAGCCGGAAACGGCCGAGGATGCCGATGCCCAAGTCCTGGCGGCCGCCTACGATGTGGATTTCGCGGACGTGCGGGGCCAGGAAGCGGCCAAGCGGGCCTTGACCATCGCCGCGGCAGGGCGACACAACGTGCTGCTGCTGGGGCCGCCGGGGGCAGGCAAAACCATGCTCTGTCAGCGGCTGCCAACGATTCTGCCGGCGCTCACCCGCCAGGAAGCGCTCGAGACTTCGCGGATTTACTCCGCCTGCGGCCTGTTGCCGAAAGACGCCAGTCTGATGCGCACCCGGCCGGTGCGGGCCCCGCATCACACCGCCAGCGGCGCGGCGATGGTCGGCGGCGGAACAATTCCGCGTCCGGGAGAAGCCTCGCTGGCGCATCACGGCGTGCTGTTTCTTGACGAGCTGCCGGAATTTTCACGCCACGTGTTGGAGATGCTTCGCCAACCCATGGAATCCGGGGTCCTGACTATCAGTCGAGCCCATTCCAGCGTCAGTTTTCCGGCCCGCTTCATGTTGGTGGCGGCGATGAATCCATCCGCGTCCGGCCGAGGCACCCTGGACCGGCGCAACGCCAAGGCCACGGAACTGGCGGCCATGGACAAATATATGGGCCGGTTGTCCGGCCCGCTGCTGGATCGCATCGATATCCATCTGGAAGTCCCCGCGGTGACCTATCGCGATTTAACGAGCAAGGCCACCGGGACCAGTTCGGCCCAGATGCGGGAAAAGGTGCAGCGGGCCCGGGCCCGCCAGAGTGCGCGCTTCGGCGGGGAAAGCACCATGACCAACGCCGGTATGAAGACGCAGCAACTTAAGGAATTTTGTCCACTGGATGAAACCTGCCTGCTGCTGCTTAAGCAGGCTATGGAAGAAATGGGCTTAAGCGCCCGGGCCTTTGACAAAATCCGCCGCCTGGCCCGCACCATCGCCGATCTCGACGACCTGGACGCCATCGCCCCACAACATATCAGCGAAGCCATCGGCTACCGGATCTTAGACCGAAAATATTGACGGTGTTGAAACCCGGATGGCTATCCGATAAGCACCCGCAACTTCCCGGCCGCTTTCTCCAGCCGCCGGTCCGCCTCCGCGGCGCTACAGCGATGGTGGTGCATGACCACCGCACGCTTGACTTTCCCTCCGGCCCGAGCCAGCAGCCGTGCCGCCTGCGGCCGCTTCAGGGCGGTCAGTTCCATGATGATCCGCAAGCCGCGGTCGGTCAGTTTGCGGTTTTTTGTCACGTCCAAATCAACCATCAGGTTGCCATAAACTTTTCCCATTTGCACCATCGCCAGCGTGCTGATGGTGTTCAGCGCCAGCTTGGTGGCGGTGGCGGCCTTTAAACGCGTCGAGCCGGCAATGACTTCCGGCCCGGTGGGCAGACCGATGAACAGGTCGGCGGCGGCTCGGACCTGGCGGCGGTCGGTACAGGTCAGGAAAATAGTTTTCGCCTGGCGGCGGCGGGCTTCGGCCAGGGCGCCGTGGACGAAGGGCGTGGTGCCGCCGGCGGCGATGCCTATGACCACATCCGATGGTTTGACCGCCAAGGCCCGTATGGCCGCGGCGCCAGCGGCGGGATCATCTTCCACCTGTTCCACCGAGCGCTTAAGCGCCGCCGCGCCCCCGGCGATCACACCCACCACCATGGCGGGATCGGTTGAAAACGTGGGCGGGCATTCCGCCGCATCCAACACGCCCAGGCGACCGCTGGTGCCGGCGCCCGCGTAAATTAGCCGACCGCCAGCGGCAAAGCTCGCTGTGACGAGACGCACCGCCGCGGCCAACTCCTTCGCTCGACGCCGGACCGCTGCCAATGCCTGGAGGTCTTCGCGATTCATCAACCGTACGGCCGGGAGAATCGCCAGGCGATCCAGCTCTACCGAGCGCAGGTTCCGCCGTTCGGTGTCAATATGGCCACGGTTAAGGATGAGTTGCTCCTGAACAGGTCCAACTTATTTATGACCGCGGTTGTCCCTGCCCCGGCCGGCCGCAACTAAAAATCCGCAGATGGCCCAGCACGGCGAAGTCCTAACCCAATATATAGCCTTCGGTTTGTGTGGGGGGGCGATGGCGCCCCATTCTGCCATCCTCAGAACCGTCGCTCATGCTCGTGACGGGCGCTCTCCAGAGCCGAGTCTTCGACCTGCGGAGCATGAAAATGCTCGTTTGCATTTCCGACCCTGATCCAGAGCCTGTCGAACAGGAGCAGAAACAGG
>JAKCCC010000384.1 GCA_021838985.1 Planctomycetota bacterium | reverse complement strand
GAAACTTAATTCCGAGATCGGGCCGGGCGCAGGGGCAAAGACCAATCGATTCGGATGATGCGGCGGGGGCGCCGGTCGCTGGGACAGATAGATCACGGCACCGGCCAGCACCACCGCTACCAACAACATCGCCAGGGTTAACTTTTGGTTCATTCGTGGCGCCTTTTAGGTTTTAATCTCTAGGTTCCAACTGTTAGCTTCCCAATCCAGGTTTCAGGCCTCCGGCTCCGGCGATTCGTCGCGGACATTAGGCCGCGGCATAGCGAACGCCCGGGATTCACCGTCTGGGCTCGCGGCGGCGCAGGCGCCGTCCGCCATCGGCAGCTATAACCTGAAACCTATAACCTAAGAACCTACACTTTCCGCCGCTTCAGAAACACCATCAGCCCGCAGACCACGGCCAGCAGCGCCGGTCCAATGAAACTGATCAACCGCACCAGCGTATCCGTGCTCGGGGACAGGCGGGCGATGCGCATGGCCACCGTAGCGCGGGGGCCGGCCGCAATCAAGTTCGCTTCATGGGCCAGCCAGTAGATGCTGTTCAGGAATAATTCCGCGTTACCGGGAAAGCTGGCCACTACCACTGGCTGACCGCCGGAAAAACTTAGTTGACCGCTTTCGAGTAGATCGTTGGCGACAAACAACGGGTTGCCGATCGCCACCACCCGGCTGGCGCCTTTTTGCGCCATCGCCGCTACCGGCACCGGTGCGGGAAGGTCCGCGCTGGGGTCAAAGGTCGCTTTCTGCGTTTGGGTGGTTGCCCATACCGAAGGGGAATCCGGGCTGCGCACCAGCACCTGCGCCGTAACGCCCTTCGGCGGCGTGGACATCGGCGCTAATACGGTCGGAGCCATCAGGTAGGCGCCGTGCTGCACCGGGTAACTGACGAAAATACTGCGCAGTGATTGAATCGGCTTGCTGATAACCGTGGCCGGGTAGCTGGACACCGTGAACTGCGGCGCTGCCACATAGGCCCCCGGCTCCACCTGCTGTCGCTGCACAACGGTATACAGCGAGCGCAGGCGGATGCCATAGCCGGCCAGCGTGCTCTTGAATGGAATCTGTCCCTGCATGGACATCATCATCTGCGGCGACGCGGCGCCCACGAGAAACAACGCATCCCCGCCGGCGGCCAGGTGTTTATTGATCTGCTGTTCCAAGGGCCCGTACGGCGTCATGCCGTACATGGCTTGCGGCCCGCTGGGCGGCAAATCCACCACCACCCAGATCACGCCCTTGCCGCTCGCGGGAGGAGGACTGGCTTGCGGCATCTGGGGATTCGGCGACTGCGGCGACCATTGATACACGCGAAAGTTGCCGCGGCGCAATCGTCGGGCGATATGACTCAACGGTCCCCCGGCGGAAATAAGATTCTCCGGGTCGATGCTGACGAACACCACTTTCGGCCGATGTTTCTGCATCAGCGATAACAACGCGGCGTCCACCGCTTCCTCGCCCTCAAACAGATATCGCACCCGGCCGCTCACGGATTTTCGCGGCACGAACAGCGTGCTGGCGGCAATCACTTTCACACGGTGCGGTCCCATCACCAGCAGACAATCCGCGCTGAGCCGGCGCAAAGTACCGCCGGATTTGACCGGCTTTAGCGCTTTTAACTCGGCCTCGTAATGCCCTATTATTTTCGCCTCTTTTCGCATAGCCACCTGCCGCTGCGCCAACCACCGCTGCAACGCCGGACTAAACCGCGCCCGAAATCCTTTCGCCGCCGCGGTGATCAGGTTGGCGTGCACATTGTCCAGCGCCTCGCGCCACAGCTTCACCAAACTCGGCCAGTCGGGCAAGGTGGCGCGCATCTTGCGCACCAGGCGCCGCCGGGTCTGGCCCAGCAGTTGCGGCATATTTTGCGAGAAGGCGTCCACCAGAACGGCGTAGTTGACTTCCTGCGACCGGTTGCCCTTTATTGCGGCCTCCCCGGCCAGCGCGGCGATGGCCGTGGCCTGGGTTTTCAAAAACGCCTGGATCTGAGCCGCCTGGGCGGCGGATTTCAGCAGACTGGCCCGGTAGCCGTGGAATTGATTGCCAATGCGGCGGCGCAGCTGCTGCATCAGCGCGCGGTGGGAACGCGGTTGGTAGGCCTTCACCCGCGGGCACGCCCACACGTATTCCTGGATGAGTTGGCGCACTCTGGCGCCGCGGGCCTGCTCCAGTGGATCCGCCTGCGGACCGGTGGGAAAAAGATTGACCAGGTAATAGGTCTTGCCGCCCCGCTGCACCAGCCGCAACAGCCGGTGCGTGCGGGGCGCCAGAGAATAGATGCCGCCGGTGGTGCAGTCTTTGCGGACGTTGAACCTGGCGGTCAGCCAGTCCACCAGCCCCACCACCACCACCACGGCCCCCACCAGAATCGCGGTATTCGAGCCATAGCGCCACCAGCGTTGGCGAACGGTTAGTCCTCCGCCCGGCGCGGTCCCGGACGGGGGCTCGGCCGGTTTGTTTTTCAAAAGCCCTTGGCCGGCTGCCCCTGCCGCCGTTTCATCCGTCCCTGGCTGCCCGGGCTTGTTATCATCCGCCATACTCAATTTAACTCCCCGTTCCGATCTTGGCTCTTTATGTTTTACCCTGTAATTTTCGCTTCTCACTTTTTATTTCATGGCTACCGCCATTTGCGGCTCTCCAGGACCACATAGGTCAAAAATAAAAACAGAAACGTGCCCGTGACGAAATAGGCCACATGTTCAGTGCCAATCAGTCCGCGCGAAAAACCCACCATATGGGGTTCAATGGCCAGGTAATTTAGAAACCGCCGCAGCTCCACCGCCCAGCCCCAGGAATGGCTTAAGTACGCACCCAGCAGAAACGCCACCGCCTGGCAAAGAATGCCCAGCGCCACTAGGGTCATCGTGCCGCTCATCACCGCGACAATCTGGTGCTGGGTCAGAGAGGAAAAGAACAGGCCGATCGAAACCATCAAGGCCCCCATGAGCAGCAGCCCGAGGTAACTGGTCAGCACCGGCATGTAATCCGGTCGCCCAAATACCGTCAGAATCAGCACCAGCACAAAACTGGACGCGATCACCACGCCGTAGAACCCCAGCGCGCCTAAAAATTTCCCGAGCACGAGCTGCAGTTCCGTGATGGGACTGGTGCGCAGCATTTCCATGCGCCCGGAACGGTATTCTTCCGCGAACAGCGACATGGTGATAAACGGAACCAGGAAAATCAGGATCAGGTGATTCCATTGGAACATCGGGCCGGGATCCGCCAGTTGGCCCGGCTGGAAAACCAGCAACGCAAAAAGCAGCCCCACAAAAAGCAGATACAGCGCCAGGACAATGTACCCGATCGGCGAATAAAAAAGACTGGTTAATTCGCGTTTAGCGATGGCTAAGGTTACCGACATATCAGCACCCGATACCTAGAAAAACCCGTTCTACGCTTTTCGTGTCTTTCGTGTCTTTCGTGGTTGGAAA
>JAKCCC010000383.1 GCA_021838985.1 Planctomycetota bacterium | reverse complement strand
GCTTACGTCACGTAATTCCAGGCCGAAGCGGGTGTCGGGCCGATCCATACCAAAACGGTCCATCGCTTGCCGCCAGGAAAGGCGGGGAAAGGGCGTGGGTAATTCCACGTCCAGCACCTGTTTCCATAAGCGCCTTAGCAGCTCCGTGACCAAGTAAATGACGTCCTCGCGATCGACAAAGCTCATCTCCAGATCGAGCTGAGTGAATTCCGGCTGGCGATCAGCCCGCAAATCTTCATCGCGAAAGCAGCGCGCGATCTGCAGGTACCGATCCAAACCCGCCACCATGAGGGTTTGCTTGAACAGTTGAGGGCTTTGCGGCAGGGCGTAGAACGCGCCGGGGTGCAAACGGGAAGGAACCAGAAATTCCCGCGCCCCCTCCGGCGTGCTCTTGTAAAGCAGAGGGGTTTCAATTTCCAGAAAACCATGCTCGTCACCGAAATCCCGCATTATCCGGGTAACACGATGCCGTAGCGTCAGCGCCTCGGTCATCTCCGGGCGGCGCAGGTCCAGGTAACGGTATTTCAGACGCAGGTCCTCATTGACGGCTTCCGGTTGCGAAGGCAGAAACGGCGGCGGATCGGCCTTGTTGGCCACCTCGATCCGTTCCGCGACCACCTCAATCCAACCGGTGGGAATTTTGGGATTCACCGCCTTGGCACTGCGGGCGGTGACGGCGCCGCGGATCAGCACCACATCCTCGTTGCGCAGCTGCCGGGCGAGCGCGTGGGCGGCGGCTGTTTCCGGATGAAACACCACCTGCACCACGCCCGAGCGGTCACGCAGATCGACAAATACCACGCCGCCATGGTCGCGATACGACTGTACCCAACCGGCCAACACCACCTGACGCCCCACATCGCCGGGGCGCAGGCAGCCGCAATGATCCGTGCGTTTGAGTGTCACAGGTATCCCTTCAGTGGAACGTCCATTCCCCGCCCGTCCGAGGGGCGCATTTACATCGCCGGTTTCCACGCCCACGGCACGAAATCCGGCCGCCTCCCCAGGCGGCTCGGCCGGGCGTGGCGCTGTTAGCGGCCGGACATCCAATGCTCCACCAGCGGTAGCGCCGGCTCACCCTGGAGTGAATAGCTTCCATAGTCGGTGGCTTTGGCCCCCGGCTGCCACTGCCAGAAGAAGGCTCCCAGGAATAACCTTGACGGCAGATGCCGCCAGGCCGTGACGAAGGCCGTGTAGGCCCGCAGCTGCACGGCCGGATCGATTTTGCCTTCCCCGACGTAGTCCCACGGTTTTTCAAGCGTATTGTGCAGATTGTCCCAACCAATTTCGGTCAACAACACCGGCTTATGCTCGCGCTGCGCCAGGGCGAAAATGCGACGTTGAATATGCCTCCACGTGACGACAATTCGTCGCACCGGGGTCTTAGCCGCCCCCAGATCATAGTACGCGTTCATACCGATGTAATCTAACTGCGGCCAGATGCGCACATGCTGATAGTGATCCCAATTGGCGCTGTAGGTTAGCTTGCCGTGATAGGCCCGCCGAACCACCCGGATCACGCGCAACCATTGCGTACGGAATTTTTCCGTGGACAGCAGTTCGCTGCCGACGCTAAAAATGCTTACGTGCCCCCGGTTGGCCCAGCGCGCGCACCGGAGCAGGTACCGCCGATAATCGCCAAACCATACGGCCCAGTTGGGCGGCTGGATCGCACCGCGCCATTGGTCGCCCGTGGCGTGGTTGAGCAACACGATGGGCATCAGCATGGTGTGCAATCCCAAACGATGGGCCTGCCGCAGAATGCGTAAAATCGCCGAGGGGCGGGGCGAATCTTTCCAGTTCATCGCCAGATGCCGGGCGTGGATATCCCGTTGGCGGGCGTTCACTACAACATTTACCCACGGACAGCCCATGCGGCGAAGGCGCTCCAAGGCTTTTAGATACGCATCAACTCGGCCGGGATAATCCAAGGACAGGCAAAAACCGCGTATCGGCGGCAGTCCAGCCAACGGAAAGGATAGTGGTTTTCTGTCGGCCATCCGGTGCGGCGGCCGCGGCAGCGCCGCCATTCCCTCCGCCAGCGCCGGCCCCAGCAGAACCGTGGCGGCGACGGCCGCGGCTAACCAACGTCCTCCCTGGCGCACCATACTTCTTTTTTCCACATCCGCGGGGTTGGCAAAACCAGCATTCTGCGGCAAGAATTCCCGACTTGCAAACGGCCGGACTGGGGGGCCGTTCAACCAGTTGCCTGACCGATTTGGTGCGCCACCTCGGCCCGGCAGCCATATTCAACGGGGTTGCGGCGCCGGCGTGGCCAGGCGCGCGGTGATTTGCCCGGCGTAGCGCCGCGTCGCGCCGCGCTGGGCGATTAATGCGGCCGCGGCGCGGCGCCCCAGCGCCGCTGCCGCGTCCGGATCCGCCAGCCACCGCTCCACCTGCCGCGTCAGTTCCGCAGTGTCGTGGACCAGCGCCGCCGCGTCGGCGGCCAGCAACAGTTCCACCACTTGCTCGAAATTGAACGTGTACGGCCCGAAACAGCACGGCTTGCTCAGCGCGGCCGCCTCAATCATGTCGCTGCCGCCAAGTTTGACCAGCGATCGACCAGAAAATACGATCCGCGCGAGACTGTAGAGCTTTTTCAGTTCACCCATGGCGTCCAAGACAAAAACCTCATCGGAACTCAGCGGCGTCGCCGGCGCGGCGCCAACCTCGGGCCGCTCGGACCGTAAGATCGGTCGATAACCGTACCGGCGAACGTCCGTGATGGCCTGCGACCAGACGTGCGGCTGACGCGGAGCCAAGGCCAGGCGCAGTTCCGGCCAACGTCCGCGCAACGCCGCATAGCATTCCAGCAGCGCCTTCTGTTCGCCGGGACCAATGGAGCCGCCGACCAGCAGGGCATGTTCCGCGGCTATGCCGACGGCCGCGGCCATGGTTTCGGCCCCGGGTACGGCGACGGCAAAATCGGCGGCATCGAATTTCAACGTGGGAATCACTTCGACCCGATCGGGGGGAGCCCCCAAAGCGATGAAACGCGCCGCAATGGCGGGCGTCTGTACGCCGAAACATTCAATACGCCGAAACATCACCGTCATCAGGGGCCGTACCAGGCGATACCGGAAAAAAGAACGCTGCGTCATGCGGCCATTGATCACGCGGATAGCGGCGCCCTGGCGGGCGGCGGCGGAAATAAAATTGGGCCAGGTTTCAAGCTCGGTGAGCACAATCAAATCAGGGCGAAGGCTATTGAGGAATCGGCGTACCGCCCACGAAAAATCCAACGGATAACGCACGATGCTGATCCCCGGCCCATCACCGCCATAAATTGCCAACGCCCGTTCCATTCCGGCATCGGTGGTAACGCTGATGATGATCCGAATCGCCGGCTGGCGTCGCCGCAGTTCGTGCACGAGCCAGCGGATCGACAAAAGCTCCCCCACCGACACACAATGGATCAGCACGCGTGATGCCGGGGGG
>JAKCCC010000382.1 GCA_021838985.1 Planctomycetota bacterium | reverse complement strand
GGCTAGGCACGTCAGGCCGGACTCGAGCATCGTGGTTTCCCCTCGGTTAGCCCGGCGGCCCGTACGCCGGTTGGTTAGCCCGGCGGCCCGTACGCCGGTGGTTAGCCCGGCGGCCTGCACGCCGGTTGGTGGCGCATCAGGCCGGACCCGGGCATCCTGGTTTCTCCCATTTTCGCATTATCCCAGCGCCCATGGGCGACGGTGCAGGGCGGCATCCAGGGTCGGCCCCAGTGGCTGCAGAATCAGCAACGCCAGTGTCGCCGGTGGCACCGGTATATTTAACCGATGCAGCACGGCCGCGCCAACACCCGCCAGGACCAGAAAGATTCGCCGCGCCATCGGTTCCAAGGGCAAGGTTCCCGGCAACGCCAGCACGAACACCGAGGCGAACAGAAAATCCGCGCTGCCTAACTCCATAAAAAGTAACGTACCCGCCTGGGCGGGCGGTAGATACCAGATGCCGCCAACGCTTTGCCAAAATCCGTGCGACCATTCCGGCCCCGACAGCGGCCCAAAGATCAAACCGGCCAGCGTGCCAAGCAAAAACAGCAGCCACGCGCCAGCCTTCAAGACATGGCGGTAACAAAGAACCAAACCGGCCGCGATAATGGCCAGCAGCCCCACCGTTCCCACCCGGCCGGGCACAGCTCCTAGCAGCAAATGCCACGGCGACGGCAAATACAGGGCTAAGGTCCGCTGCAACAGCCGGCGACTCGCCGCGGTCGTGGGGTGGGCCGCGATGCGGACGTAAAGGGTGCGCAACACGGGGCCGGGGCGCCGCAGGCGGACCGCGTCGGCCCCGCCGATCGCGGCGGCGCGTGGCCATTGATTATAGACGCCGCGGTGACTGTAGGCCGCGTCTCCGCGAAAGAGGCGATCCCGGGCCAGCAGCGGCCAACGGTGTGGCGCCGGATACAGCGCCGTCAGCAGCAGGGCGGCCAGCAGGCCCGTGTGCAGCCGTTGGCGCAATGCCGCCCCGGCCAGCCAGATCAGCACCGTGATGACGACCCCTGCCACCAGCGCCAGATACCAGCTCAGCAGAGGATAGGCCAGACCGGCGGCGATCAACGCGCAGACCAGGCTGTGGTGCCAACTCAAACCGCGCGGCCGTTGCAGCACAAACCGGAAGAGTGTGTAAGCGGCCAATGCCCCGGCGGCGTAACTGAGACTCACCAGCGCCGCACGCGGTCCGAACACACCGCATCCCCACGCCAAAGGCCCCAGCAGCGCATAAATCAAGGATAAATAAAATTCACGCTGGGCCACCGGCCAGAATAGGAACGGCGGATTGGCGCCTGGATTTTCACCTTTGCGGCTCATCCTTCATCCTTCACCCTTCACCCTTCGCCCTTCATCCCTCATCCTTCATCCTTCATCCTTCATCCTCCATCCTTCACCCCTGCGGCCTCCCGCTGTCTCATCGTTCGTATCGTGGCGGCCAGCGGCAGACGGGCGGGACAGACATAACTGCACAGGCCACAATCCATGCAGGCCGCCGCTTCGCGCGGATCGGCCACCGCCAGTCCGACCCGTTTTTCCGCCGCCGCCCACAGGGATACCGGGTTCAGGCCCACCGGACAGGCTTCCACGCACCAGCCGCAGCGGACGCAATCTGTGCCCGCCTCCGGTTCCACTGCCGGGCATAGCGAGAGCATATCCGTATCCCATTGAATCCGCGCGGCCTGCGGATCGATCATTTCTCCAGCCAACATGCCGTTGCGAATACACCATTGTCCGGCGCAGCTTAACCCCAGGGATTCCAGAAAAGCGCTGACGCTGGTTCCAACCTGCGCCAGGATCAGCCGCGGCCCGGAACCAGAGCTGAACACCTGAACCGGTCGCACGCCGGTCCGGCGGGTATGCAAAAACGTGCCGAGAACCCAGCATAACAACGGATCCAGCATGATGATGTCCGGCGCCGCGAAGCGCGGCGGCTGCGCCTTCGGCTCTCCGCGCCGACTCCGCCAGTGCCCCGCCCCCACCGGGGGCCCATCGACCAGGCTCCGCAGCAAAATCCGAGGATGCCCCTGCGGGTAACGCGCCGCCACCGCGCGGACCCGAACCTGCCCGCCGGCGGCATACCGGCGCCAATGACACCACGTGGTCTTATCATGGCGATCGACGGCGATAATGGTCGACGGATGGCCCAACGCGGCGCGGATGATCCGCCAACCCGCCGCGACTTCCGCCGCGGCGTTGCGCGTGAGCGCCGCCGGCAACAGCGATTCGGGTTGCAACGCCAGCAGATTAAGGATTAGCAACCGAGGTGGCGAGTCGGGCCGGGCGGTGATCTGCTCGAGCAGCGCCGCGGTCCACGGGCTGGTTCGGTCCGGGCAGATCCGCCGTAGCAGCTCGACGAGTTCCGCGCGATCAGCGGGAGGCGGCTCCGGCGGCACGTCCGGTATGGCCGCGGCATAAGCCCCCGGCCACGCCGGAACCTTCCAGGCCGGCTGCCCGAAATACACTCCTCCCACCATCCCCCGGCCCTGGACCCATGGCAAATACATACGCGGCGCTGACCACGGACGGCGGAGTTAGTGGCCGACAATGTCCATTTTCATCGGCAGCAGAATCCCCAACAGTTCGGCCTGCGTCACGTCGGAATAATGTTCCTGCTGCATCGCCTTGTGGCCATCCTGCATAAACGCATCCCATTGGGCGTTGGTAATGTGCATTCCGCGGTGCACCACGTACATGTCCGGCCCGGTATAGACCTGGGGGCCGCCGGAATCCTGGCCGAGCAAATGGACCAATTGTGCCCGCAGGTGCGGCATATCGGTGTGGGCAAAGGCGGCGTTAATACGCGCGTCGGTACCGACATTGGCCGTCCAAGCCTGCACGAAGCGGGTGATACCCGCCTGACCGCCGAGCTGCTGATACAACGAGGGTTCAGCGGCGGAGCCATGGTTGCCGGCGCATCCCCCCCAGCCTAAGGCGCCCAGCAGCAGCGCCAAGGCTAAGGGCCGGTAGTTGCCGCGGAGTTTCCACCCAGTGCGGCGTAGCCGCAACCAACTATATAGCCCCCGGTCCGCACGGAGGCGGATCCGCTTCGGCGGACTCTGCCGGGGGTGGATCCTCCGCTGGAAACCGGGGATTCCCTGCGGGCCAAAATCTTCGCGCGACGCGAAGAAACACGGAGCTTGTGATACAGGACCGTTTCGCATGAATCTGCTCCTCGAGTGGGGCTCCCAGGCGCCGCTCCGACGGCGCGTCGGACAAAAGCGTCGCCCCCTGCGCTGCCTTGATACCACACAATGCGCCCGCTGGCAAGTGTCAGGCCGTGATGTCCCGCAAGGCGCCGATCAGCTTGGCCACATCGGCGGCGGTATTAAACTGCCCCGGGCTCATGCGCACGGTGCCGTCGGGAAAGGTGCCCAGAACCCGGTGCGCATACGGAGAACAGTGCAGACCGGGGCGCACTGCGATACCGTACGATTCATCCAGAAT
>JAKCCC010000381.1 GCA_021838985.1 Planctomycetota bacterium | reverse complement strand
TTAAGCAAAGCAATCACGGTAGGCATATCGCCACCACCGATGGGAATGATCAGCAGCACGCCAAACAGCAGCGACAGGACCATGAAAATCGGATACAGCAGGGCGTGGGTCGGCGACACGATCATCCAGATTCCGCAGGCCACGGCCAGCGCGAGTACGGATAGATTGATCGGATTCTGAAACGGATAGCTGATCGGGCGGGTGGGAAGGACTTCCTGGAGCTTACCGGCCGCGATTAAGCTGCCCGTGAAGGTCAGGTAGCCGAGCAGGCTTTCAAAGGCGATGGCGCCAGTGTGCATCGGGGTAAGGTGGGAATACTGCGAATAATATTCGGCCGTGCCAACCAGCGCGGCGGCCAAAGCCCCAAAGGCATGGGATAGCGCGGTTTGCTGCGGAACCGCGGTCATGGGGGTAAGCACGGCCAGCAGAATACCGATGCCGGAGCCGATGATGCCGGCGATGATTATCCAATTGTAATGGCGCACTTCGGGCAGAAAAACGGTGGCCAGGATGGCGGCGGCCATGCCGATTTCCCCCATTTTCACGCCGCGCCGTGCCGTTTTGTGCGAATTAAGCCACTTCAGCGAAAAGACGAAGCTTACCGCCGCGGCCATGTAGATGACCGTTACATACCAGGGCAGTGGTGCAGCGTGCGGCAACAGCGTCGCCACCAGGCCCGTTAAAGCGGAAAAACTTGCCGGGACCATTATTTTTCCTTGCGTTTCTTGAACATCTTGAGCATGCGGTCGGTGATCATAAAACCGCCGACCACGTTAACCATGGCGCAGGCCAGGGCGATGGCGCCCAGCGTAATCAGCAAAATGTGCCCATAGCCGGCGCCGGCGAGCGTCAGGGCGCCCACGACCGAGATCGCGGAGATGGCGTTGGTAAGCGCCATCAAGGGGGTGTGCAACTGCGGCGAAACCCGCCGCACCACCTCATAGCCCAGGAAGGCGGCGAGGATAAAAACGAAAAGATTGGAAGCCAGGGTTGTACTCATAAGTCCGCTCCGCGGCCTAACGGCCATTCTCAAACGTCAAATTTGAAATCTCGAATTTGTGATCGGAAATCCACAATCGACCACCGCGGCCCCAACCTGCATCGGGTCAGTCATTCGCGGTCAGCCCCAGCGCGGTCCGCACCGCCGCATGCACCACTTTTCCATCGCGCGTGACCAGCGTTTCCCGCGTAATCGGATCGTCCGGATTCCAAACCAGCTGTTTGTCCTTAAACAGATGCAACAGGAGGTTCGTGATATTGTTGGCGTACAAAAGGCTGGCCTGGGGCGCCAGTGCCGCCGGCAGATTGGTCGCACCGATAATGGTCACGCCGTGGACTTCGACGGTCTGATCGGCCTCGGTCAGCTCGCAGTTGCCGCCGCGACCGGCCGCCAGATCAACGATCACCGCGCCCGGCGGCATCGCCCGGACCATATCGCCCGTGATCAGCACCGGCGCCTTTTGGCCGGGAACCGCGGCGGTGGTGATGACAATATCCGATTCGGCCACGACCCGGGCCATCAGCTCGCGCTGCCGCCGCTGCTGTTCCCCGGACTGCTCCCTGGCATAACCGCCCTGGGTTTCCGCCGCGGCGGTTTCGAGCGGCAGTTCGACGAACTTGGCTCCCAAGCTTTGAATCTGTTCTTTGACCGCGGGGCGTACGTCATACGCGCTGACCGCCGCACCCAGGCGGCGGGCGGTGGCGATGGCCTGCAAACCCGCCACACCAGCGCCGATCACCAGAACTTTGGCCGGGGTAATCGTGCCCGCCGCGGTTACCATCATGGGGCAGACCTTGGCCAGATGGTTGGCGGCCAGCAGCACCGCTTTATAGCCGGCCAGAGATGCCATGGAGGAAAGGGCATCCATATTCTGAGCACGGCTGATACGGGGAAGCAATTCCATGGCCAGCAGGGTCACGCCGCGCTGCGCCAACGCCACAGTGGCGGCCCGTTCGGTCAGCGGCTCGGCAAAGCCGATCAACAGGGCGCCGGACTTGAAATGGGGTAAATCGGCCTGGCCCACCACTGGGTTGGCGCCGAGCGTGCGCACCTGCAATACGATATCCGCGCCGCCGAGCAGTTGAGCCCGATCCGAGACGATGGCCGCGCCGGCTTGCTGATATTGCGCATCGGAAAAGCCGGCGCCAGCGCCGGCCCCAGCTTGAATTTCAACTTCCAGACCCGCTTTTTGGCGCAGAACACCAACGCGCGACGGGGTCAAGGCCACCGGTTGTTCGAGGGGAAAAGTTTCCGTGGGTACCGCCACTTTCATCAGGCACTTTCCGATCCGAAAAGCCGGTTATTATGTCATCCGAAATCCAGAATGGCAAATCGCCCTCCGCGCCGGGTTCGGCACGCAAGGGCGCATGACACTTTTGGCGACCCTGCACAGTCCCGGTGCGTGGGCATTCCGCAGCGGCTCGCCGCCAACGTAACCGGCCCCGCAGCGCCCAGTGGCCACGCCCCCTACGGTATGCCGCCGAATCCGTCATGCACCCCTGGTTAGCAATTTGCAACAAAATGCTTGCCTGAACGTACGTATTTCTGGTACTATAAGGGGCGTCAGGCGCGGAGGGAACTGTCCACCTTGGAAAAAGGGGATCTCTTGTGCGCATTACCACATTATTCACGGCCGCGGCGGGCGCTGCGATCCTGGGGCTGGCGGCGACTTCAGCGCCCGCCAAGTTTCTGAATCCCAAGGCCTGGATTCCCCCCCGTGCCCACCACGTGCGCCTGGCCGGCGGCGAAGCCACCGCCCCGCTGCCGTTACCGGCGACGCCGCAGCGGCGCTCGGAACATCATCGCCAACCCGCCCCCCCGGCTTTGATCGGCATGATGAATCTGAACGTCATCCAAGGTCACCGCGTGGTCAATTACCCCACCGAAATCATCGATATCGAAACGCTGATGCGCTGGACCAACGCCCAACTGGGGCTACACTACCGTTACGTGCAGGTCGATCCCGCGCGATTCAGTTACAGCCCCACCCAATTGCCGGTGCTGTATCTGACCGGTTGGACCCCGTTGCCGAAATTCAGCGCCGCGGTCATGGCCCGTCTGCGCGGTTATATCCTCGCTGGTGGCACGCTGCTGATTAACGCCAGTTGCGGCCGCCCGGAATTTAACGACAGCGTCATCACCCTGGTCCACGCCTTATTTCCGGACCATCCTTTTGCGCCGCTGCCGCTGGACGATCCCTTATTTCACAATCTGAACCAGATCACTTCCATGCGGGTTCGCCAGGGCGCCGGAGCGTGGAAGCAAATGCCGCCGTACCTGGAGGCCATGTACATCGGCTGCCGGGCGGGCATCATTTTTTCACCGGTGGATTTAAGCTGGGGCTGGAGCGCCGCGCAGCACCCCATTCCGGGCGGCATCCTCTACGCCCAATCCGACGCCCTGCGCCTGGGGGCCAACATCCTGACCTATGTCCTGGCCAACTTCCAATATGGCCGG
>JAKCCC010000380.1 GCA_021838985.1 Planctomycetota bacterium | reverse complement strand
CCCCGATCTATGCGCGAACGGCGATCCCGTAGCCGCCGGGGCCCCACCCGGCGCTGCGAACGTACCACGACGCCCCCTCGCCAACCGGCAACTCCGCGGCTACAATGCGGCCACATCTACGGCCCACAGGAAATCAACCATGCTCGTCGCCCACCATTGCGTCTTGAGCGCCTATGGATTCTGGTTGCCCAATGACCCCCGCGGATCCTGGTCCACGGCTATTTTCTCGGACGCGTTATTTCGCGCGGCCGGCTCCGCCACGAAAACCACCTCTCGCCGCTCCCTGGCGGCGATTCCCCATGATGCGAGCCGGCGCCGTGCGGGCAAGGCCGCCCTGAAGTATCCGCCGGTCTGTTTCAATGGAATCCAGGCCCGGGCGATTGCGCGGGGCTTTTCCACCGCCATAGCCCAAGGCGGATACCGGCTGTTTGCCTGCGCCATCCTTCCGGAGCACGTTCACGTGGTCATAGCGCACGACGCCCGCAAGATTGAGGCCGTGGTCGGCCATTTGAAGCGACGGGCTACGCTGCGACTCCTGGCCGAGAACATCCATCCGTTCCAAGGCCGATCCCCGCTGCCGAGTGTGTGGGCTGAAAAGGAGTGGGACGTGGAGGTGCCGGCCGATCAGTTGCAGGCGGCTATCCGCTATGTCGAAGAAAATCCCGTCAAGGCCGGCCTCCCCCGGCAGAAATGGTGGTTCGTGAGGCCGCCGTAGCACTCGGCGCGAATCAAACACACGGATCTTGCACCACATCGGTGAAAATGAGCGTCTCGGTTTATTCGCAGCGCCGATGAGGGCATCGGCGGCTACGGGTGCCTGTGGCGCGAAACGGAACCATGGGGCGCCCCCGGATCGAGGCGCGAACGGCGATCCCGTAGCCGCCGGGGCCCCGGTAGTTTAGTCGCCCGCGGCGACCCGCTGCGAACGTGAATGGATTCCCGACCGCAAATCCAACTATACCTACCGGGCGCCATGGTTTATTCGCAGCGCCGATGGGGACATCGGCGGCTACGGACGTCCGTACGAGAATCGGCGAGTGGTTTGATCGCAGCGCCGATGGGGACATCGGCGCCGCGCCCCCGACCTTATTGGCCGATTATGACACCTTATTGGCCGGTTATGATATCATGGTTCGCGTCCCAATGGTTAATTAAACCGCCTATAAATAAATTGCATTTTTCTATATACGGCCCTGGCCGGCTGCTGGGAAAATGCGACGACGAAGGAGATGAACATGCTGGCCGCGGTATTACATGATTTCAACGATCTGCGCCTGGAGGAAGTACCCAAGCCCGTGGCGAAGAATGCCGGCGAGGTGGTGGTGCGCATTAAAGCCTGCGGCATTTGCGCCACGGACTATAAGGCGATCACGGGCCTTCGCCGCAATGTGCATTTCCCCTTTATCCCCGGTCACGAGCCGGCGGGCGTGGTGGAGCAGATCGGCCCCGGCGTGGCGCATTTCAAGATCGGCGATGCGGTGATCTGCCAGCCTTCGGGTTATTGCGGTTTTTGCCGGGCCTGCCGCGCAGGCCGCACGCACTACTGCGAACACGCCTTCACCACCGGCGGCGACGGTCCACCGGACGTTTGGCCGGGGGCGTTCGCCGAATACCTGCTCACCAGGGAGCAATGCCTCTTCCGCAAGCCGAAAAATCTCTCTTTTGACGCCGCCGCGGAAACCGAGCCGCTCTCCGGCGCCTGGAAGGGCGTGATTCAATACAGCGAAATGAAAGTCGGCGAGGATGTCGTGGTGATCGGGGTGGGGAGCATCGGGCTGTTGTGCCTGATGGTGGCCCGTGCCGCCGGCGCCGGCCGGCTCATCGCCATCGACCCCAGCGCCCACGCCCGTCAACAGGCCTTGGCGTTGGGCGCCACCCACGCCGTTGACGCAGGAGATCCGGATGTCAAAAAAAGCGTTTACGCGATTATTCCGGACGGGCCGGACGTGGTGATTGAAGCGGCCGGGCCGATTGCCGCGGTGCAACTGATGGTCGGTCTGCTGCGCCGCGGCACACGCTGGAACGTTTTTGGCGTCACCACCCACGAAAAGTTTGAATTGGACGGCGGCCTGACCCATTTTTTAGAAGCACGGATGGACGCCAGTTTCGGCACCACGCCGCTGGCGATGCAACAAGCCATCCGGCTGATGGAATGCGGGCTGGTGGATCCGGAAAAGATCATCACGCATCGTTTCCCGCTCGCCGAGATTCATACAGCGCTCGAAGTGATGGCCGGGGCAAATCGTAACAAGGTGGTGATCCAGCCATGATGAAGGCCATTGTCAATACGGCGCCGGGCCAACTCGAGTGGCGCTACTGGCCGTTGCCTCAGCCGGGCCAGGGCCAGGTGCGCATTCGCGTCACGGCCTGCGGCATTTGCGCCACCGATCTGGAGATGATCGCGGGTTGGCAGCGCACCGGTTTCCCGGCTATTCCCGGCCACGAGTGGACCGGGGTCGTCGACGCCCTGGGGCCAGGTGTCGATAAAGCCTTGGCCGGCCGGCGCTGCGTGGCGGAAAACGTTTTAGCCGACGGTGGCGAAGTGGGCTTTGAGCACCCCGGCGGCTACGCCCAATACTTGCTGACCGAAGCTGACAAGCTCTATCCCCTCCCTGACCAGTTCCCCTTTTCCAGCGCCGCGTTGATTGAACCGCTGGCCGTATGCCTCCGGGGTTTAACGCGCCTGCGTCCGCGGGAGTCCGGTGCGACCTTGATTTTCGGCGACGGGCCTATTGGCCTGATAACCCTGGCCCTGCTGAAGCTTCACCACGTTGGTCCTGTTCTCTTGGTCGGGGGTCGGCCCGCACGGCTGAAACTGGCCGCGGATTTCGGGGCGGACAGGGCTTGGAATTACCATGAGTTGGGGGGCAACCTGGCTATGGCGCTCCACGAGTTAAACGGTGGCCCTTTCGCGCAGATCATCGAAGCCAGCGGTTCCGCCGCGAACCTGGCGGCCAGTCTGGACGTCGTCCGCGCCGGTGGAAAAATCCTGCTCCTCGGGGACTACGGTCCTGCCCGCGCCGGGTTTCCCTGGAATCGTATCCTGCACCGCGAACTGGAACTCATTGGTTCGAACGCCAGTGCCGGCGCCTGGCCGGAAGCGGTGCGCCTGGCGACGAGCGGCGTTGTTCCGTTGCCGCGGCTGGTATCGCAATGCGTGCCGGCTTCTGATTTCCGCGACGCGCTGGAACAGGTGCGGCACAACCGGGAGCTGGTCAAGGTGGTCCTAGACTGGACGCGGTGTCGTGAAACAGAGCCGGCGTGTAGAAGCGGCGTCTCGCCCGTAAGATCGGGGTAGGGAAGGGCGCCGTACCGGCGTCCTCCCCTCCCGCCAAACCGGACGGGCGGATTTCCCGCATCTCGCCTTGTCGAGTCGCCCTCTTCGGCGACTTGCGTAGCCTCGGTCAAGCCGGGCATTGGCGTTGGTCGTTCTTGCGGTCGCCAGGGGGCGACCAGGT
>JAKCCC010000379.1 GCA_021838985.1 Planctomycetota bacterium | reverse complement strand
GTCATTTTCAAAACGGCGCACTTGCGGCCATTTTAACAAGGGATTAGGGTTGCCGCCTTGCGCTATCTCCCTCCGGCGGGCCGGAGATAAGAAAATCTTGCCAACTGACCGCCGCTACACGGTGGCGGCGAGCCAGCGGCTCACGCCCCGGCGCCGTGATTACCAGCGGGCTGAACTCGGGGTTACGCCGACAGAACTCGAACAGCCCCTTGAGCGCCTGCGCGTCGAATTCGCCGGTTTTTACTTCAACCGCCCATTGGCCCCAGGTTCCTTCAAATACGGCGTCGATCTCCAACGGTTCCTCGCGCCAGTAGGTCACTTTTTGCCCCTGATTGATACCGAAGGCCAGGCAGGCGTTTTCAACCCACACGCCGAATCGCCCAGGCTCGCCCCACGGATCGGGAGCCCCAGCGACGCGGCGTGATGCGGCGCTAACTGGAAAACAGCGGCCAGCGACGCGGCGGGCCAGTGGCTCAAGGTCAGGCGCTCGAACCGTCCGGCCAGGCTTTCCCGTCATCCCGCAGCGACGCGCAACGCCGACGACCCGGTAGCCACCACCTGAACGGGAACGTGGTCGCGGCGCGCCCGGTCCCAATACCCCTTAAGCCGCCCTGCCCAGTCGCCCAACTGATGCACTTCGTCCAGCAGCAGCACGGCGCTACCACGCCGCGCCCGTGCTTCCACGTCCGCCCAGCGGCGCTCCTAAAGAAGCCCGGAAGCGAGGCCTCCGGCTCGTCACCGGCGGCATAAACGGCTTGCGCCCCGAGCCGTTCGGCGATCTCCAGCAACAGCGTGGTTTTACCGACCTGCCGTGGCCCGGTCAGCAATTGGATGCGGCTCGGCGCCGCCTCCTGGAGCCGCTGCCAGAGCGTCCGCCGACAATAAACATAGTCGCCTGGCAGTTCGATCATAGTCGAATAATTATTCGACTATGATCGATAGAGATCAATCTTCGCCGCTGACGCGCTCCTGGCGGCCGCTGGCGGCGGCCTGATCCATGGCGTACAGCAGATGAATCACCCGGCCCGCCTTGCGCGCGGTGATTTCCAGAGGATCGCCCAAGCCCAGATGATCCGCGATATTTTCGTAATATCGCCCCCACTGGGTTTCATAGTATTTCACCCGGGCGGCCGTTTCGTGATGGACCCCGGGTTCGTAGATCGCCAGATCGAAGGCGCCGTTCCAGGTATCCACGATCGCCCCGCGGGTGCCCAAAATGCGCCACCGCGGCTTGGGGGCGCGGGCGATACTGGACGTTTCAAACTGCAGGATGCAGCCGCTGCGAAAACGCACGTAGGCAAAGAGATGGTCTTCATTGCTGGCCTGGCGCCAAACCCGTTTTTGGGCGGTGGCCACCACCCAGTCTATCGGGCCGTCAATCAATTCCAGCGCCCAATACATAAAATGGGCGCCCCAGTCGTATTGGATGCCCCCGGAAATATCCTTGTGCGAACGCCACCAATTGCCCGGCGCGCCGTAATGGCTCATCCCCATTTCCACCTGGAACAGATCGCCGAGAAGCTGGCGCCGTCGCACCACATGCTCAATGGCCAGAAAGTCGCCATCCCAGCGGCGATTGTGGTACGCGCTGAGCAGCCGCTGGTGCTTTTCCGCCGCCGCGATCATGGTCTGCACTTCGGCCGACGTGATGGCCATCGGTTTCTCCACCACGCAGTGCCGGCCGCTGGCTAATACCTGCGTGGCCACCGACGCGTGGACGTTGTGCGGTAAAATAACGGTTAACAGTTCGGCTTCGGATTTTGCCAGCAGGGCGCCGATGTTGGTGTAGGTTTGCAGCGCGGGAAAATCCGCCGCCGCCGCCTTCATGCGGACCGGATCAATGTCACACGCCGCCACCGGAATAAAACCGGCGTTTTTCATTTCGGTCAGGTGGTGCTTGCCCATGTTGAACGCGCCGCCATAACCGATGACCCCGACTTTCAACGGCGGCTTCTCCGTCGCGCCGGCGGTCCAGCGCCAAGCCCGTAGCAAAACCGTCAACCATGGGCCGTCCTGGAAATCTTCGACCGTATGCCCCAGGGACAGATAGGCCACGCGCCCCCGCCCCTGGTGGCGCACATAAGCCACCGGCTGGGTTTTTCCCTGCCAGACGGATTGGAGCAGCAGGTGCTCGTCGTGTACCGTCATTTCCAGTTGGTACAGTTCGGTCGGCGCCCGGAAGCGGCGCACGTGGCGCGTGATAAAGTGATCCGGGTCCGCCGGCTCGATGTCGAGTTCCACCGGCGGGCCGTGGCCAACGAAGCGGCATCCCAGCAGGGCCTGATAGCCGGCATGGTTGGGGCCGATGGTCGCCGCGCCGTGGATTCCCACGAAGCCGCCGCCACCCTGGACGAAGTCGACCAAGCCGCGTTCTTGGGAGGCGGTCAGTTCGCCACCCTGCGCGCAGAGCACCACCGTGGCAAAAGCTCCAGCCGACAGTTGCGCCAGCGCCGCACGATCCTGCGTGGCGGTGACGTTCCAGCCCTGCCCTTTAGCCAAGTGCTTCAGCCGATCCCTCAAGGCGGTGAAATCGTGCTGCTCCCCACCGGTAACCAACAACATATTCATATTCCGCGGTTCCATAAGTTGCCTCCACTGCCCTGAAAGTACCAGGGTGGGCCGCTATTCGAGCCGCGGCGGCGTCGACGCGGGCGCCCGGCGTACCGGCCGGCCCCCGAAACGCGTCGGCGCCCAGTACCCACGGCTGGCGCCAAGGTCATCGAGCCTATACCCCGGCGGGTGGTTTATGTTAATTCCGCGCCCGGCAAAGCACAATCGGCCCTGAGCATGAATGGAGAATGAGTACGCCCGGATTTCTTGTTCAAGGCCGGTCATCAGCGATAGGGCCAAATCCCCAATCGTCTTAGCGGCGGCATTTATGCCGTCGGTCGGCACGTCCTGGCCACAGAACCTGGCCACACCCTGGGGAATTACTCGCCTGCGGCGTAAGGTGAAACTGAAAAGCAAAAACGTTTAGGTTATAGTGAAGACATGGCTGACGGATACACAGTGCTGGCGCGGCGCTACCGCTCGCAAAACTTTGGCGAGCTGATCGGGCAGGAGGCCATCGCCCAAACCCTGCGGAATGCGGTGACCACCGGCCGGGTGGCCCATGCGTTCATGTTTACCGGCACACGCGGGGTGGGCAAAACGTCGGCGGCGCGCATTTTGGCGAAAGCCATCAACTGTCCACAGGTCAAGCAGGGCCAGCCCTGCGGCGTATGCCCGGCCTGCCTGGCGATCGGCCGCGGGGACGACATCGATGTGATCGAAATTGACGGTGCTTCCAATAATGGGGTGGACCAGATCCGCGACCTGCGGCAGAGCGCGGGCATCGCTCCGAGCCGCTCGCCGTATAAGATTTACATCATCGACGAAGTGCACATGCTGTCCATGGCGGCGTTCAACGCCCTGCTCAAAACGCTGGAGGAGCCGCCGCCGCACGTGAAATTCATTTTCGCC
>JAKCCC010000003.1 GCA_021838985.1 Planctomycetota bacterium | reverse complement strand
GATCCAGGCCGGATCACCGGGCCGCATGTAGGTCAGATCCGTTTCCTTAAAGTTGGCGATCACCCACATTTTCGGTCGCACGATGGCCAGCAAGTCCTGGCCCACGGCCACATAATCGCCGGGTTCCACGCTTTTCTTGGTGACATAACCGGCGGCCGGAGCGCGAATGGTGCAATAGGACAGGTTTAACTCGGCCTGCCGCAGTTCAGCTTTCAGCTGTTCAATTTTGGCGGCGCTGGAGCTGTAATTGCTTTGCTTCTGGCCGACCTGCTCCGGCACGATATTGGCCGCGGCGAGCTGGGCCTGGGCTTTAATCCGTTCGGCGCGGGCCTGGTGGAGCTGGGCGTGGGCGGCTAAAACCGCCTGTTGGGCGGCGGCGACATCGGCCACTTTGGCCCGGACATTTTTTTTCGCCGCCGTCACATAGGCCCGGGCGCTGATCGCCGCAGCCCGGTAGCTATCCACCTGATTGGGGGTCACATCGCCCGTTTTTAGCAGGGATGCGTAACGATGATAGTCGGCGACGGCTTTGACCGCATTGGCTTGATCCGCGCGCAACCGGGCCTGGGCCTGGGCCACCGCGGCGCGGGCGGCCTGCACCTGCGCCTGGGCCTGGGCCACGGCGGCCTGGGCGGTGGCGATCGTGGTCTGGGCGATAGCCACCTGGGCCTTGGCCTCATCGAGCAAGGCGACGGAATGACGCCGGGTCATAGCCAGGGCATATTTACTGCCCTGCCGGCCGGCCTGGGCCTCCTGCACGAGGGCTTTTATCTTATCCACCTGCGCCTGGTAGTCGCGCGGATCCAATTTCACCAGTAGAGCGCCCTTGGCGACAAACTGGTTGTCCAGCACCAGCACCTGGCGAACCTGCGCCGCGACCCGTGGGCTGATGTAAACCACGTGCGCACGAATGAAGGCATCATCCGTGGAAACGTAATGCCGCGCGTGCAAGTACCACGGCAGACCGACCCCCAGACCGACCAGCAGGAGGATGGCCCCACCGATCAGGAATATTTTCTTTCGCCGCGCTCCGCTCCCATTACCGTTGCCATTACGCGGAGGTGATTCCGGGGCCGCACCCGCGGCCGGAGTAAAGTCAGACGGGCTCATGACGAAAACACTCTTTCTGGTTCGGCGATCAGGCCCCGTATGGCCGCCAGGGAAAAGGCCGTAATGTGGTCGATCCGTTCCTCAATGGCCTGCGGCGTATAGGCGTCTTTCCCATATAAGCGCACAACGATGGCCCGGCAATGGTGGTAATACAGATATTGGCCCACGATACTGAGGCCAATCAGCTCAATTTGCCGCGGCGTGAGCTGGCCCTGGCCTAACCGCTCGATAATGGCGTGCAGACACCGCCGCCGCGTCCGCACCACCTCGCGAATGAAACGGTCCAGGATCGGGGTCGGATCGGCCATTTCGCGGGAAATGATCCGGAAGACCCATTCCGGATTCTTCGTCGACACGAGCACGCGGAGCGACTCGGCGATAAACCGGCGCAGCGCCTGCTCCGGCGGAAGGTCCGCCAGTTCCCGCCCCTGGAGTTCGTCGATGCCGGAGCAGCATTTACGTCCCCACTTGATGGTCTCATAATATAAGTTTTCCTTCCCGCCAAAGTAGTAATTCACGGCGGCAATATTGGCCCGTGCCTGACGGCAGATACTTTGCACCGTGGTGCGGGCGAAACCCGCGGCGGCGAATTGCTCTCCCGCCGCCTCCAGCAGGCGCTGGCGGGTTGATTCGTCCCGAAGCATGTCCCCCGTGCGGCGTGGCATGCCGCCCCCCGATTCCCAGCGCCAGCTTCCACGGGCGCTGTCTAAATATGATTTTAAAACGTTTATTTGAAATGTCAAGAAGAGGCGGAGGGGCAGGCGGTTAAATCAGGTTGGCCCGCTTGCGGAGGAGCCATTCCAGGGTAATAAGCAGGACGAAGACCAGTAGAAAGCTGACGTGCAGTGCACGAGTAACCGCCCGGTGTGGATGGACGAAGAATCCGGTTTGCTCCGGCAGGCGTAAAGGCCGGGTGAGGGTGGGAATGCGGCGGGCCAGGAGATTCGCAAATGGCCCCGGAAGCATCAGGCCAGCGCCGGCTTCGGCCAGGCGTGCCAGGGCTTTCGGATCGCTGCGCGGATCGGAAAGCTCCAGGTCCGGCTGCGGTCGCACCCGAACGGTTAAAGCACGCACCACGGCGGTGGGATCGTTTTTCAGACGGCGGCGCACGCCATCTCCTTGCAACGTGATGGTGTACGTTCCCGGCCTTAAGCCGGCCAGATCCCCCTCGTAATAGCCGGGCGAACCGGGCGTCGCGCGCATGGCAGCGTAGGAGCGGACCACCTGGGCCGGTAAGCCGGCGGGATGGCCTGCGGCCGCGGCCGCCGCCAGCACGCGGAAATGCAGACCCGTTTGCGGCAGCAGGTTGTCCTGGAGCACGCGGGCGCGGACGTGAACCGTCTGCCCGGGCGTGAAGGTGGATTGGTTCGTGCCGAACCGGATGTATTTACCCCCTGCGGGCAATTGCACACCGACGGCCCAGCGCAACACCTGGGCCCAGAAATTATCCTCAATATTGCGGCCATCCACGTAACGCATCCGCCAGGTTCCCTCGCCGGCCAAGTACAAAACGCGGCCGGCGCCGACCGCCAGCGTGGCCAGCAAGGCCCGTCGCCGCGCCCGGCTAAAAGACCCGAAGGAGGCTCCGCCGGCGGCCGCACTGGAGGACTCCATACTCCAAAGCACGCGGGCCACCGACCGGGCCTGGGTGTACGGGCTGTGCCAGTACCAATGTGGCATATCCCGCCAGAGCGTGCCGTTGTTCCTGGAATCAAGGGCCAGCTGTGAAAGGGGAGCGTTGACGCCTTCCGGCGTCAGGATGGGCACAAATCCAGTGCGATCCTGCAACGCCAGCATCGGGGTGGCGCCGGGTCGGCTGAGCTTGACCGGCAGCAGCGACTGCAGGGGGGTGTGGCGCCATTGGCCGGGCATATGGTTGGGACCGGCCAGCACCACCAGAGCGGCGCCGTGATTACGCACGGCGGCGGCAAGGCCTTGCAGATCCATGGCCGTGAAGGCGTCCGGCGCGACATCGCCCAGGATGATCACATCGTAGGCCGCCCACGCCGTGGGGGTGGCCGGCATTTTCTGAACCACATAGCCGCGGTTTTGGGGCGAAGCTCGCACGGGAGCGGGAGGCTTCACCCCCGCGATCCGCGCCGGATGCAACAGCAGCGCCTGGAGATGCACGCGGGGGCTGCGAGAAAGAACGTCAACGAGATATTGATATTGCCAGGTGGGGTCCGCGGCGATATAGAGCACCTGCAGTTTGTCGCGCCGGACCGCGACATTGAAGCGCCGCTGAACCACGTGCGGATTAAATGTTCCGGCCACGGGCGGGATGCGCAGTGCGTAATGGTATATTCCGGCGCCCGGCGGACGATTGGTGAACGTCACACGTTGGAGTTGATCGCCGCGGGTCGCGGTCAGGAGGCGCGTGTGCAGCAACTTGCCGCCGCGCCAAAACTGCACGGTAATCGTTTTGCCTTTCAGTTGCCGCAGATGAACCAAGGCCACCGCCTTGACCCGCTGCGCTTGGAAAATCCAATGCGGGGCCTGCAGGGCCTGGATGGACAACGTCGGTGGAGAACGGTCCGAACCGAGGCAAATCGCATACGTGCGCACGCCGCGTTCGGCCAGCCAACGGGCCAGGGGCGAAGGATCTGGACCCACATTTTGCCGGCCGTCCGATACCAGCAGCACGGTGGCGGCCCGCCGCGGGGACACATGCCGGGCCACTGCGGTGATCGCCGCGGCGATATTGGTGGCGTTGCCGGCCGGCCTTAGCGCATCGGAAATACGGTCGGAAAGCGCTGCCCGCGGCAGCGGGGGCAGCACCATGCCTTTCCCGGCAAAACGGACCAGACGCACGCGTTTCCGCCGCACCAACGCCGCCAGCGCGCCGGCGCGGCGTGCCGCCGGGCCGCGACCGGTCAGCAGCGCCACCGCCAGGTCGCTGCGGCTCATACTGGCCACACGGTTAAGCGCCAGGCGCACGTTGCCTTGCGCTTCATGCGCCGCCAGAAACAGCTGATCCCGGTCGCGGGCGGCCGCCGCCAATCGTCTTAGCGCCAAATTCAGCGCGGCCAACAAGCTCGAAAAGGGAGGGGGTTGGCCGTTTTGCCAGCCGTTGATAGCCGACACGGTGGTGGCGGCCAGCTCCGCCAGTGCAGAGCGCGCCGGGGCCAGAGGCGCCGCGGCGCCAAGCCGGCCCGTAGCGGCGCGCAGGCGCCTGAGCCAGACGCGTAGATCACGCAGCAGCGCCCGGCTGGGACCGCGGCGGGTCAAACGCGAAGCCAGGCGCCGACTCAGCGTGCGATAGCGCCGCAACTGCTCGCGTAATAGCAGCAGTCTGGCCGCATCACGGTCCCAAGCGTCGGAGAAAAGGTCCTTGGGAATCAGCCCCAGCGCACACGCCCAACGCAAGCGCTCCACCGCCCCAGCCTGGGGATCCTTAAAGGCCATCGATTGGCTGCCATCGAGTACCAGCCAGAGCTGACCGGGCGAGTCGACGACGCGCACCCAGCGCAGCACCGGGTCGGCCAGCAATACGATGAGCAGTGCGACCAGGGCCAGCCGCAGCAAAGTCAGCCACCGAATGGTCCAGACCGGCGCCAGGGCGCGCTGGGCGCGGTAAAGATGCACCACCAAAGCCACCGCCAGGATCAGACCGATGGCGAGCAACCAGGGCGGCAAGGCGGGGCGCCAAGCCAGGCCCCAGCCCGTGGTGTGGACGGCATAAAGTGGTGAACTAGGCGACATGGCGTAGCCTTCAGCGATCAGCAATCAGCCCTCGTCGATCAGCGGCCCGCTGGATGGTGCGCTCGCCCCGGCTGCAGCGACCAGTTGTTCGGCATCGTCGCCGGTGTGCCAATAACTCATCCGACGACACCAGAAGGTCTCCGCCACGAGGAGCAGCAGCACGATCACGGCAAGTAAAGGCCACAAATTCACACCCCGGCTGATTACACCCAGGGCCGCGGTGATCTGGCGCGGCGTAATCCGAGCGCGGATATAGCCATGATGCATCAGCCAGGCCAGTTGGGCGCGGGACAAGGTTTGGGAGTTAAGCTGCCGTGGATCGATGCTGACACTGTAGTAAACCGGTTGGGGGATGGAGGCGGGGACAAATTTCAATTCGTACAAACCTGGCCGGGTGGTGTGATTCCACGCGACCAGATAACGGTTATTGACTGTCAGACGGGGTGAGACCTTATGCACAGCGCCGCGGGGGCCGATGACGGAGGCGGAAAGAATGGTGGGGTGGGTCGGGCCGGTCCAGACGATCGGGTCCGACGGCTGCAAATAGTGCCGATCCAGGAGTCGCCGGCGTCCCAAGGCCAGGGTGTAAACGGTCTGATTCACCACGGGCACAAAGCTGCCGCCTTGCAGGGGCCAGTCATTCCAGCGGCCATCGACGGAGGTGGTCCACAGCACCATCGCCCCGCCCGTGTTGCCGATGGAGCGCTGCAGGACCAGGGGAGCGCCGCGGTTGGTGGTCAACAGGACCCGGGCCCGCGGATCAAGGTCTTGCCAACGCCACCAGTGCGTTAACGTGACATTCAGCAGGGTGTTTTGTTTGAGCCGCGCCAATGGGCGAAAGATAGGATTGTGCGGACGCCGGATCACCAGCCACGGGAAAGGCTTGGTGGCCGTGGCCAGCCGGCCAAGAGCGCCCACGGTAAAACCGGCGTGATCCAGAGCGCGCAGGTACGGCGGCGTTGTGTGTCGCCCCAGGATAAACCAGACCCCATGGCCCGCGGCGGCATAGGTGTACAGGCGGCGCAGCAGGGTTTCGGGCAGCAGCGGCGGATCATTGACAATCACCGCATCATAAGCGTACAGATCCGCTGCGGCGGCAGCGCTGACGGTCAGCACCGTGGGCGCCGCGTGACCAGCTCGCCCCGCTCGCCTTGTCGAGTTGCCTTCTCCGGCGACTTGATCTCCCCCCCCCACCGCCCACGGTTGAAGCGCCGTCCGCAGGAAACGGCTGGAACGCAGCGCGGCGAGGGAACCCAGGGGATTGGTCAGGGCGCTGTCAATAATCAACACCGGCATACGCCCCCATACCTGCACCGCCGCCAACGACCAGTTGTCCGCGGCCAGGGCGTCGTGAACCAACGCCACCACCTTGACCCAGTGCGACCCAGCGGAGGTAAAACGGCAATGGAAGACCACATTTTGAGTTTGGTCCGGCGACAGGCGGGTGAGCCTTTTTACTCCCAGCGGCCTGCCGTCCACAATCAGCCGCAGCGGAACATTGGTCGGCGCGAGCGGCCCGGCATTGGAAACCGGCGCGAGAATACGGACGCGCCGGCCGACGCCGGGAATGGCCGGTTCCACCCGCAGTCCGCCGACCGCGATATCGTCGGCGCCGCGGTCCGGTGGGGTCGGCAAATCAAACACGGGCGGCGCGGAGGCGCCCGCCGTGGAAGAGCCGAGCATGGCCCGCCACAAGCCGGGTTGATTGATCCGCCACGCCTCCGTGCGATCATCGGAAATAACGAAGATGCTTTTTTGGAAATTATCGCCCCGCCGCGCGTAGCGCCGGGCATAGGCGATGGCGGCGGGAAGGGACGAGCCGGTCAAGCCCGGCGCCATCTGGCGCAGCGGCGCCAGCAGACGCCGCCGCAGGGCCGCCTTATCCCGTGCCGGAACCGGCGCCGGGGTCAGCGCAACAGGATGCCGCTGGGCCAACACCACGCCGAGCGTATCCGCCGGGCCCAGGTGGCGGGCTAGGCGCCGCACCAGAGCCACGCCGCGCTGAAATACCGTTTCCCGACCGCTGCGCCAACCCGAAGCGAGGGAATGATCCAGCACCACCACCACGTCGCGGGCGGCCCGTCCGACCAGGGGATTGAACTTCCCGGCGGGTAAAATCGGTTCCGCCAGCAGCAGGGCCAGCAGCGCCAGCAGAGCCATGCGCAGCAGCATCAGCAGCCAGTGTTCCAGCCGTTGGCTGCGCCGTTGCCGGACCGCGCCCGGCTCCAGAAACAACATGGCGCCCCAATCCAGTGGAACCGTGCGGTTCCGATGCAGCAGATGGATAACCACCGGAATCAGGGCGGCGCCCAAACCCGTCAGCAGTAGAGGGATCGCGAACATCACAGCCCCCGCTTCTGCATGCGTCTGGCCAGATAGCCGGTCAGGGCCTCATGGAACGGCTGCGCCGTCCGCAGCAGGCGGTAACTGACGTACAGGGAACCGGCGGCCCGGCGCAAAGCCGCCAGATGCGCCGCGACATTTTGCAGGTAGAGCCGGCGCAGCAGAGCCGGATCGCCGCGGACGCGATGCTGCGCCTGTTCCAGATTGCGGAATAGCGTCCAACGGTTAAACGGAAAGGTCAGTTCGTCCTGCGCCATCACGTGCAGCAGAATAACTTCGTGGCGGCGGTGGCGGAAATGATGCAGCGCTTCAATCAGATCACCCACGGGGGCGAACAGATCGCTGATAATGATGACCATGCCGCGGTGGGCCAATTGTTCCGCGATTCGGTGCAGCAGAGCGGCCAGCGGCGCCTCCCCGCCCGGTTGGGTGCGATCGAGCATCTCGAGGATGTGCAGCAGATGAGCGGGAGTCGAGCGGGCGGGAATAGCCTGCCGGATGGTGCGGTCGAGCGTGACCAATCCCACCGAATCCTGCTGATGCAGAATCAGATAGGCCAGGCACGCCGCCAGAAACTGGGCATAGCGGAACTTGGAAAGTGGATCGGTGCGGCCCTGGTACGCCATCGATCCGCTGCCATCCAAAACAAGGTGCGCCTGCAGGCTGGTGGCCACTTCATACTGCTTCACGTAATAGCGGTCCGCCTTGGCGTAGAGCCGCCAGTCGAGACGTTTGATGTCGTCGCCGGGAGCGTATGGTCGATGCTGGGCGAAATCGGTGGCGAATCCAAGCTGGCTGGAGCGATGCAGGCCCTGAATGTAACCATCCATAACTTGGCGCGCCACCAGTTCCAGGCGACTGATTTTGGCCAGCGCCTCCGGGGCCAGCAGGTCCAGACCGCGTGGGACCGATGCGATAGCCGGCGTGGGAAGCAGGGTGGAAGGCGATGCGGGCATGCGAATAACTCCTGCGGGGCATTGGAAGTTAGAAATTAGGAGTTAGAAGTCAGAAGCTAGTGCATTGTCAAGCGGTAAATTTCTGGTTGGCGAAAGAGCCCCGGACGCGCCACCGAACCCGAAGCACCGGGCTTTAGGTCGCCGGCGGCGACTCGCCCGCGGCGACCCGGTGAACGGCGGCGGACGGGGTACCCGAAAGCTACGTGGTGACAAAGCACTTGTAGTTAGAAGTTAGAAGCCGGGATGGCGCTGTGGTAGCCATTAAGCAGCCGGCCAACTTCTTCGCTTGACCTCCATACGGTTTCCTCTTCCATATAGCCCAAATCGTGGCCGAGGACCAGAAAATATCGGCACTTCTCCAGGGAACCTTCGACTAGGCGTTTGGTCCAATTTGGATTGCTTCCGAAAACCCTCCGCGATGTTCGCCGGAACGTAAACGGCCGCGCGCCGCAACTGCGCGGTAAGCCCGTACCGCTCTGACCACGGAAAGCTTCGCCTCAAACTGTAAACCGGCAGCACGAACGTATGCGCCTTCTGCCAAACGGTCAAATTCTGAAACGATCTCACCGGTCTCCGCATTCTAACTTCTGACTTCTGACTTCTAACTCCTAACTTCTGGCTTCTCGCTGCTAACTTCCAGCCGCCACCGCGTGCAAGGCTTCCTGCAGCAGCCGATCGATAATCTTATCACTGGTCATGCCGGCAGCCTCCGCACTGAACGTAGTCAAAATGCGATGCCGCAGCACGGGATGGGCCACCTGCACAATATCATCGGTGGTGACGTGCATGCGCCCATTGAGAATCGCCCGGGCCTTGCCGGCCAAGATCAGATAAATGCACGCCCGCGGCCCGGCGCCCCATTGCACCAGATCATTGATCCAGGTCGGTGATTCCTTTTGCCGCGGACGCGAAGCCCGCACCAGATCCCGGGCAAAAGTGTACACGTGATCCGCAGCGGGCACGCGCCGAACAATCTGTTGCAGATACAAGATCGTTTCACCGTCGAGCAGGCGGCTTAACGCCGGCTGGTAATGGGAGGTGGCCTGTTTCATGATCTGAATTTCTTCCTGCGGCTGGGGATAGTCCACCACGGTCATAAACATAAAGCGGTCAAGCTGTGCCTCCGGTAACGGATAGGTTCCCTCCTGCTCAATGGGATTTTGCGTGGCCAAGACAAAAAACGGCTCCGGCAGGCTGTAGGTAATTTCACCGGCGGTGACGCGGTGCTCCTGCATGGCCTCCAATAAAGCGGCCTGCGTTTTCGGCGGCGTGCGATTGATTTCATCAGCCAACACGATGTTGGCGAAAATCGGTCCGCGCACGAAACGAAACGCCCGCTTGCCGGTGGTGTGGTCTTCCTCCAGCACGTCGGTGCCCGTGATATCCGACGGCATCAGGTCTGGTGTGAACTGCACCCGCTTAAACTGCAGATTCAGCACCTCGCTGATCACCTTTACCAGCATGGTTTTCGCCAGCCCGGGCACCCCCACCAACAGCGCGTGGCCCTGGCAGAACATGGCCGTAAGCACCTGCTCAATCACTGCGTGCTGACCGACAATTATTTTACCGAGTTGTTCGCACATGGTGCGATACGCCTGGGCGAGCTTTTCCACCGCCTGGACGTCGGAAACAGCCACATGCGCACCCCGCGCGGTAACGCCAACGGGCGTAACCGCGGCGCCCAGCGCCGGCGGGGCCTGCCCGGGCGCCGCCAGGGCATCCTCAGAGAAACTCCCCAGGAAGTTAGACACAGAGACTCCTGCTAGACTGTACCGCTTACCGTTAACTCCTCTTTATTCTAACCGGAAGTTACCTGGTGCATCCAAAGCGCCCGCCCCAGGGTCAAGCGCAGGCTTGAATAACGTGGTGGAGGCACTTAAAGTATGCTTGGTTTGGGTGCCAATGCGCCAAAGCTCAGGGGGATCCAATGTTGCTGGCGGATATTCTCCAATCCAACCATGTTAAAGTGCCATTGGCCGCCACCGACAAAACGACGGCGATCAAAGAATTAGTGGAACTGCTGGCTAAAACCGGGGATATCCAGGACGTGCCACGCGTGTTGGACAGTGTTCTGCAACGCGAAGCGACGCGAACGACCGGGGTAGGCTACGGCCTGGCCATTCCGCATAGCAAATGTCCAGCCGCAACCCATTTAACCATGGCGGTAGGCAAGCCGGTTGAACCGATCGATTTTCAGTCCATTGACGGCCAGCCGGTATTTTTGATTGTGTTGCTGGTCAGTCCACCCAAGGAAACGGGGGCGCATATTCAGGCTTTGGCCAAGATCAGCCGCCTGATGACCCTGGAGTCCTTTCGGAGTAATCTGCGACAATGCCCGACCAGCCAGGCGGTGTACGATGCCATTGTCGCGCAGGAAAAAAACCTGGCGGTGACGGTATAGGTCGTGGTGATATTCAACGTTGTACTGCGGGCTTTCCAGCCCGCGGCGCGATCCCTGCCGCAGACTTGGAAGTCCGCGCTATGACGACGCATACGCCTGCCCCCGGGCCGGCCAGAATGTCAACACGACCCAGACCGCCAGCTTTCCGTGGTCAGCATCCAGCCATCAGCTGTCGGGGATCAGGAGCCTGTGGCTATTTGCTGGAAGCTGACCGCTGATAGCTGATCGCCGAAGACTGACATGGCCAACTGTTATCGCTGGGACGGTAATACCCTTTGGCTGCAGGTAAAGGTGCACGCGGGGGCCAGGGCGTTTTCCTTAGGCCCAGTACTGGGCGACGCCTTGCGCGTGAACCTGCGTGCGCCGGCCCGGGAAGGCCGGGCCACGGAAGAACTGCTCAAACGCCTGGCGGAGGAATTTGCCGTGCGACCCGCGGCGGTGCAACTCGTGCGCGGCGCATTCCAGAGCCGCAAGCTGGTGCGAATCATGGCGCCGGGAAGATTACCCTCTGCGCTTCAACCCCCGCCACCGGCCGGGTGCCAGAGAAGGTGACCGGACCCAATAGCCACCAGACGGGGAACGCCATAGCCGTCAATTCCAGGCCCCCCGTTACGCTGCCACATTCGATAGAGGAGGCGGACCCGCAGGTAACATGCCGCTGATGTTCCCCATATCCGGCCACTTACCACTGGCCACGGGTTACTGGGCGCAACGTTAGAAAGCGACCCGTTCGAGAGTCACAAATTCCAGCGGTGGATGGTTGAGCTGCTCCACCTGGCGCCATTCCTGGCGGTTCCAAGGTGGAAACCAGGTGAGCGTTTCCCTATCGGGCGGCGGCTCTTGGATATGCACAAAGGTTACCACCATGCGCTGGGTTAAAGGCAAAGCCAGGGTGTAGATTTCGGCGCCGCCGATAATGAATAGTTCGGTTTCGCCAGCCGCCTGGGCCGCGACGATGGCCGGCTGGAGATCGGCGAAGACTTCGACTCCGGTCACATCCGGCAATCCGCGTCGGCTTAGCACCATATTGCGCCGATGCGGCAAGGGCCGACGCAGCGTGTCATACGTCTTGCGCCCCATCAGAACCGTATGGCCGGTGGTAAGCCGGCGAAAGTGCCTTAAATCCTCCGGCATATGCCAAGGGAGTTTGCCGCCTGCGGCAATTAATCCCTGCGGCGTCATGGCCACGACAATGCTGATACGCACAAACGGCCTCTCCGCGCGCCTTTGAGTAAAAGCCGGCGCCGCTTTTACACTATACCCTGCGCGAGGTTGTGCTGCTACAATGCCAGCGGTTTATGGCGCATACGGTCTTATTCGGCGGCACGTTTGATCCCATCCATCTTGGGCACGTGATTACTGCGCGCTGCGCCGCTGAGATACTGGGGGCAAACCGGGTGCTTTTTATTCCCGCCCAGGTTTCACCGCATAAGCCCGAGGCCCCGCCGACGGCGGATGGCCGGCATCGGCTGGCCATGGTGAAGTTGGCCGCCGAGGAGGACCCGCTTTTTGCGGCGTGCGATATCGAGGTGCACCGCCCCCCGCCAAGTTACACCATTGACACCGTCGAAACGCTGCGCCAACAGCAACCCGGAGAAGAATTCACGCTGCTGCTCGGCGCCGACCAACTGCTGCGACTGGATGCCTGGCGGCGCGGGGCGGAACTGCTGGCAAGCGTAGGGGTGGCGGTGCTGCCGCGGCCGGGGTATATCATCTCTCCCTGGCCGCCGCCGAACTTTCCGGATGACGTTTGGCAAAAAATCCGCCGCGGCGTGCTGGATACACCCGCCCTGGGCCTGTCTTCACGCCTAATCCGTCAACGGATCAAATGTGGCCAGTCCATTCATTATCTAACGCCGCTGCCCGTGGAAGCGTACATTATTCGCCACCGCCTGTACCGTTGATGACGAGGTACGTGACGGATTCAGCGGGAGCGGGTACCAGGTCTTAAGCGCAGCGGCGATAGGGACATCGCCGGCTACATGGCGCCCCGGCGTGGAACGGGGCAATGCGGAATACCATCAGCCAGGCTCGAAGCCGACGCCCCGTAGCCGCTCTCCACAGGCGCCCGTTGGTGGCGCCCTGGCCGAAGCCATGGTTATCGGGCGACGTTCACGGCTGCTTTTCATCTTCCGCGGCGGCGGAGGCTTTCTCCTCATCGGCGCCCTCGCCGACGGATTCCGCTTGTGAAGCCTTCAGGGATTCCCACTCTTCCGGGGTGATCAGCACCTCGCTGGCCTGGCTGCCCTTATACGCCCCGACGATGCCCACCGCCCGCATCTGGTCGATCAGCCGGCTGGCGCGGGAGTATCCGATGGTCAAACGCCGTTGCAACAGACTGACGGAGCCGCGCTTGGTTTCCAGGATGATCTGGACGGCGTCATCGAACAGCGGATCTTTTTCCGCCTCGCCCAGGTTGCTCGGAGCGCCCAACTGCAGCAATTCCGGGTGAAATTCCGGCTCGGCGATCTCTTTGAGAAATCCGCAGACCCGCTTAATCTCGGCATCGTCGACAAAAGTTCCCTGCCCACGCACCAGCGTGCCGCCGGTGGGTTTAAGCATCAGCAGATCACCCTGGCCGAGCAGCAACTCGCCGCCGGATTGATCCAGCATGATGCGCGAATCCAGGCGGGAACGCACCTGGAAACAAATCCGGCCCGGCATGTTCGATTTAATCAGCCCGGTGACCACCTGCGCCTCCGGCCGCTGTGTGGCCAAAATTAAATGGATGCCTACCGCCCGGGCCTTTTGCGCGATGCGCACGATGTGGCCTTCCACTTCCTTGCTGGTCATCATCAGATCGGCCAACTCGTCGATGACGATGATAATGTAGGGCATATGGAAGGGAATGCGGGCTTCTTCGTCCGGCGTACTGGGCTGGAAGCGCTCCAGAATCTGCTCGCGCGTCAGACGGTTGAATTGCCGAATGTGCCGCACCGCGGCCTCGGCGAGCGTTTCATAACGCTCATCCATTTTTTGCGTGGCCCACTCCAACACGCTTTCCGCTTTACCCATCTCGTCGATAATCGGCGTCATCAGGTGGGGAATCTGCTTAAAATCCTGCATTTCCACCATTTTCGGATCAATCATGATCAGTTTGACATGATCCGGGCGCTGCGTGAGCAATAAGGTCACGATGATGGAGCTGATGCACACGGATTTGCCGGAACCGGTGGTGCCGGCGATCAGCAGATGCGGCATGGTGGTAAGATCTTCAATCAGCGGATTGCCGGAGGCGTCCTTTCCCAGACACATGGGCAGCGCCATGTGCGCGATGGCCGAATGGCCCAGTTGCATCAATTCCTTAAGCCGCACACGTTCCTTGTCCATATTGGGCACCTCCACCCCCATGGTGGACTTGCCGGGAATATTGTCAATCATCCGCACCGGTGGGCTCATCAACGCGCGGGCGATGTCCTTGGACAGGCTGCTGACCTGGGAGCTTTTCACGCCGGGGGCGAGTTCCAATTCGTAGAGCGTGACCACCGGCCCGGTGTCGATCGCCACCACTTTCCCATCAATGCCGAAACTGGTTAGGCACGCCTCCAGCACTCGGGCTTTTTCGCGCACCCGGTCTTCCTGGCCATCGGTACTAAGCGGTTCAGGATCCGCCAGCAAATCCAGGTCGGGCAGACGGTAATTGCCTAAATCCTGCTTTTGGATGGGAGGCGGCTTAAACGGCAACATGGGATCCGCTGTGGGCGGTCGCGGCCGGCGCACCAGGACGGGCTGGGGCGCTGGCGGCACCGCGGGCGCCGCCCCGACCGCCGGCGTCGATTCGGCCGGCGGGGCGGCCTGCGGCGGTTCCGGAGTTGGCGTCACCGGATGGGGCGTGGCGGCGACGGCGGCAACGCGGCCATTACGCGCATTAACCGCCGGCGGCACAGGCGCCGTGGAAATATTTTTCCTTGGCTCCAGAGTATTCAGCCGCCCCCGCCCCGCCACCGGGGGTTTGCCAACGACCAACCACTTAAGCCCACGAAGCAAGCCAGCCCCGGCGAGCGTGATACTTGAGCCGAGGCCGCGCCCCATCCCGTCGACCATTCGCCGGGTGGGCAGCTTTTCAGCGATCCGCCAGAGCAGGACCGGTATCAGCAACACCAGTTCGTCCGCTGCCAGCAGCAGACCGACGATCAAGGCCAACGTCAGAATCAAGTAAGAACCGACGCCGGCGAATTCGCTTTTCAAATAGTGTCCAATCGCCAGTCCGAGCAGACCGCCCGATCCCGATGGTAAGCCGTAGCCGAGTCCGGTCAGGTACGCCGCGCTGCTGATCGCCGCGACCAGAATCACCCCGCCCAGCAGGCGAAAAATCATTTGCGTGACGTTACCGCCAAAGGTCCAGATGAACAGCGTCGCGGCAAACATGGCGATCAGCGCCCACATGCCCGGCCCGATATTGTTAAGCAAAGCCCAGGCCAGGGAAGCGCCGACCGGACCGCACCAATTCAAGGTCTGGCCGCCGAACGAGGGCGAGCTGGGCAATAACGTGGCGTCGGAAGCGTGGAATGACGCTATGGCCAGAGTCAGAAACAACCAAGCGGCCCACCCGATGGGCACCAGACAAAAGCGCAGCACTCTGCGGTGTCGGGCGGACTTCTTGTCAGCCATGGCCAGCCTTCCTTGCCGTTGCCGGAGCTTTCAGCGCTGGGCCGAAAGCGCTCGGCGCTAGGGGCGTTTAGCAATTCCGGCATTATACCGGCAGCAGGCGTTGGGAACACGCCGGGCGGGGGCCCACACGGGGCTACGGAATACATACGCTCCCCCTCGTAGCCCGGGGCGTAAGCGACGGGGCCCAGTGCCGCCCGAAGCCCCATCCCCGCGCTGGAGTTTAGTCGCCCACGGCGACCTTGGGGCTACGAAATGCACACGCTCCCCTTCATAGCCCGGAGGTCGCCCCTGCCGACTAAACCGCGCGACGGTTGGCCGAGCGCCAGCTGCTCGGTCCCGTGAGCGGTTATCCGCTGCGTCCTGCCCGCACCAAAGCGCTATCCGGATGGGGTCGCGGCGGTGATGCCGGGTTCCTAATCACCCTCCTGCCGCCGGTACGGCCGCCTCGGCGTTATGCCGCAAAATCTTTTAGGCGCCCTCCACTTGCAGCGCGCCAGACCAGCCCTTGACCTCGCGGCCGAACTCCGCTATATTTGAACTGGTGATAAACCGGTGCTACACTAGTTGACACGCGATGCGACGGCGTATATACTTGTTGGTGTAGGCTTGAGGATTTCGGCAATGGGCCGAGCGCGAGTGCTCAGAAACGGTGTCCCGGTGGTCGAGCTGCTGGCGGCCAAGCTGCGCCGACAACTTGAAGACGGCAAGGCCCGGCCCGGCGAATTGATCACTTCGGAATACGACTTGGCGCGGAGTGAAAAAGTCAACCGCATGGTGGCCCGCCGGGCGGTGGACGTGCTGATTGCCGAGGGCAAATTGGAGCGCCGGCCAGGTAAGGGCGTGTACCTCCGCAGCCTAGGAACCGGCACCGCCGATCCCACACCGACGCCGGTCCAGATTGCCGTAGTAAACTTTGCGGGTGGGCTATGGGCCGAGGCCGCTCGGGGTGCAAAGGCGGCGGCGCTGCAAGTGGGCTCGCGAGTGCAGATCTACGATACCGACGCCGGCCTGGCCGCGGATCTGGAGATGATTCGCAACTTGCCCATGACCTCCGTGCGAGGCGCCGTTATTATTTCCGTTCACCGCAAACGTTTTGCGGAAGCACTCTACGGACTCAGGGCGGCCCGGTACCCCCTCGTGCTTGTCGACGAGACGCTGCACGACTTGGAAATCCCCAGCGTAGTGGCTGATAACTACCGGGGCGGCTACCTCGCGGGGCAAAAACTGATTGAGCGCGGGCACCGGCGGATCGGCTTCTTGGCGTACCTCGGTGCCGACACGTCCCACGCTCGCCTGGATGGTCTGCGCGACGCCATGGCCGACGCCGCAGTGCCCCTCGACCGCTCCCTCGTCAAGGGTGTGCGGGATACCCTGGGGATGGGCACGCGAGGCGAAATCGACAGCGCCGTCAGGAGCATGCTCGGCCGCCCAAATCCCCCGACCGCCGTCTTTTTTGGCAACGACGCGTTTGCGGCAGAGGGTTGTCGCCTCATTCGCTCCCTTGGGCTGCACATCCCCGGCGACATCAGCGCCGTCGGGTTTGACGGAGGAGAAATCTGCAGGCTGTTGGTCCCCACGCTGGCGACGGTCCGCCAGCCGATCCGTGAAATGGGCGTTGTCGCCATGGAAATGCTGCTCGCCCTGATGGCGGGCAGCCGGAAGGATGATGGGTCGCCGCGGTGGGCGAAATCCAGGCGAAGAGCGGAAGAAAGCGGGCAAGAGTTCATAGCCCGGAGCGTAAGCGACGGGTTGGGGGGCAACGGACACGCGGATGCAGCGGGAGACGCACCTGCCGACACGGCGACAGGGGGACAGGCAGGCGGACACGAGGTTTCCCTAGCCGGTCGGAGAGTCGCCCCCATGGAGACCGAGGCCCCACTCGCCGCTCTGAAGGAATCCAGAAACCAACCCGGCGTCTGGCACCGCGTGTTGCCTGTGACTTGGCAGGATGGGGAATCCATCGGTCCCGCGCCGGGCGCGGCGGGAGATTTCACCACAAAGTGACCGTGTTAAAAGTCAAGCTGATGGGGACGTACTTTTCAGGATAAATTGGTCCCAGGTTTTATGTTGTTTCAACATACTGTTAAGTATGATTAAAAGCTTCCTCATACAGGCGATCAAGGCGACGATAGGTCGCTGGCCGGCGGCACGTAAGCGCGTGTACATAGCCTTGATAACCGGGTTAAAACGGGTGGCGCACAGGGCGGGCATAAAGAGTGCGGTGCGGGCGTTGGCGCGTCCCCCGCGAATGGCTCGCGGGCCTGCCAGGGTGCCGGAGTCGTGGGCCATCGGGGCTAAGCCAGCCAGGCTGGCCACGGTGCGGCGGGTCAGGGTGCCCAGTTCCGGCAGCGCCACGATCAGTTGCGTCGCAGCGATACGGGAGATGCCGGGGACGGATTCGAGCCGTGCGACGGCCGCGTGGAGTTGCGGATCTCGTTGGAGGTGGTCATGGATCTGTTGGTCCACGGCGTCGAGCTGTTGGGTCAGGAGCCTGAGGTGGCGTTGAATATTTTCCTGGAGGCTCTGGGCCCTGGCCTGGGCCAGGCGATTTTTCTCCTGGATCAGCATCCCCATGAGTTGGCGGCGGCGGGTCGCCCATTCCCGCAGTTCCAGATGATATTCGGAGAGTTTTTCCGTGGGATTGGGGCGAATCCGCTGGGCGAAGCGGGCCAGAAGGTCGGCGTCTAACCGATCGGTTTTGGCTGCGCGGCCCAAGGCTTTGGCGAAAGCATGGGATTGCCTGGGGCTGATGATGGAGACCGGAATGCCGGCGTGCCACAATTCCACCGCCGGGGGGATTTCTAGCCGACCGGTGCATTCCATGACCACCAGCGCGACCTGGTGCTTTTGGCATAGTTCGACCATCTGGGCGAACCCGTCGGGGGTGGTGGGGATCGGTCGTTGCACCGTGGTCCCCTCCGGCAGAAGGATGGCCAGTTGGCAGAAGGCCTTGCCGACATCGAGTCCGGCGAAAGCGGTGGTGGGAGCGTGTGATGGGGTCATAACCCGTCCTTGCAAATGCGAGCACGCCTGGGAGGCAGGCGACTCAGTGGACCGTTCGGATCTTGGCCCGGCACAGCGACGTGGCTCACACTCTGCGTCGGCAGGGACACCGCCGTAACACAATCGAGCACGCGCCGCTGTGCGTCCTACGCTCCGGCTGCACCTCCGCTTCGGACGCACAGCGGAAGATACCTCAACGAAAGCTGGTTGTGAATTACGCATACTTTTCCAACATACAAGGACACGAAGAACACGAAGGCGACCGATGGATCACGGTCGCTGTGGCGACTAAACCGCGCCGCGGAGAGCGCGAAAGACGAGTTAGAGAACCCCGGGACAATGGTCGCAGCGGAGTGAACTCGGCAAGGATGTTAAGGGATCATGGAAAGGGTGTTTTCGCGGCCTTCGCGGCTTCGCGTGAGGAAACGGTATTTGTTTCGCCCCAGTGGATGCGGGCTTACACCGGGTCGTGTGACCCGGGGCCAGCTCTTGCGGGGCGCATGATAAGGAGGTGCCCTATGGCACGCAATAGTTCAACGTCTTTCTTCGGTCCCCTTGTGGCGCCGTCGCCCTCCGTGGCGTCGTCGCGCCGTGTAGAGCCGTCGCCCTCGATGGCTGGTGTAAAGGTTGTGGTCCATTTGTTACAGGAGTTTCCCATGAAAGCGCAAGAAGGTATCAATCTCACCGTGGCAGGTCTTCGATCGTTATGGTCCTCCCTGCTTGCCCTGGCCAGCGTATTGGCCGAGAGCGTGGTGCTGGCCGCGGAGAAAGTGATTGCAGGGATGGGCGCCATTTTGAACGTGGGGCTTACGGCATTCGCCATCGGGGTCCTTTCCATCGGCGAAGCGCTGGGAGTGCTGGCGGGCTTCCAGATGGCATTGAACCCGTGCGGTTTCCGGTCGTGGAAGGCCCGCTTCAAAGCGGTGGCGGCGTTTACGCTGATCGAGCTGCTGGTCGTGATATCAATAATAGCTATATTGATATCTATACTTCTACCAGCATTGGCTAAAGCCCGGGAACTGGCCAACCGCGCCGTCTGTATGGCCAACATCCGCGGGATCATCCAGTCCATGGTGACGTATGCTCAATCGAACGACGGTACGTTCCCGGCCGGCATTGACTCCGTCCCATGGAGCTCATGGAATTGGTACATGAACTCCTACTACACCCCCGAAACGTACAGCGGTACCGAGACCACGGCGCAGGAGGTGGTGCAGGAAATGTACAACGGCACCGCGGGGGTTGCCCCCTGGAATAATGACAACTCACCGGATTTCTCCATGTGGATTTTGGTCCTCCAGGGCTACGACACGCCGGCGAGCTTCATCTGCCCGTCGGATCCGCTCGCGGTGGGACCGGCGCTGGAATACTTCCAAAACGGGGCCCAGCTCATTTACGGCGGCAACTTCGAGAACGTTCCGGCCGGCGGAGCTCCGTGGAGCGGAGGCCCTTACAGCACCGGCGGATCATCCAGCGGTAACCTCGGCGCGGGCCTGAGCTACTCTGTCGCCTTTCCTTGGCCTTGGGAAAACGATTTGGTTGGCCCGACCGTCGGCCGGTGGTGGTGCACCGACGGCGCCACTACGGAGGTTCCGCTGGTCAGCGACATGGCGCCGCGCGACGGCAACGCCACCGATGGTGACGGGGCCGGCAGCGGCGCGTTTGAGCGTATCACCACCACGCTGCCCACCGCCAACACCTATGGCCCGTACATTTACAATTCCGGCAACCATGCCGGCGACGGCCAGAATGTGGGCTTTGGCGATGATCACGTGACGTGGGAAACTTCCCCTTATGTGGGCGAAAATGGTGACAACATTTTCACTTATA
>JAKCCC010000378.1 GCA_021838985.1 Planctomycetota bacterium | reverse complement strand
TCTGACTTGTGAGCCGGCACTGGGATGACCCGATTTTTAGGAGGTTTGCGGGTATGCCTGAAATGGACGAGATTGAACAGAAAGTCATTGATATCGTGGCCGAACAAATGGGTGTCGACAAAGCGGAAATCACGCGCGATACCAGTTTTGTCAACGACCTCAACGCGGACAGCCTCGATACGGTCGAACTGGTCATGGAGTTCGAAGATGAGTTTGAAATGTCGATTCCCGATGAAGAGGCGGAGAAAATTCAAACCGTCGGCCAGGCCATCGACTACATTAAAAGCATTGCGGCCAAACTGAAAACGCAACCGCAACCGCAGCCGCAGCCGCCGCAACCCCCGCAATAGACGCCCTTCGCTCGGCCGCCGAACCCCGGTCATGCCGCCGTGGGCCGCAAGTCAGGCGCGGGCTTTCCGAGGTTTTCCGCGGGGCCGCGGCTCCGGCGCGGATTGAAGTGTTTAAAGCAACATGCCTAAAACGAGAGTGGCTATTACCGGGCTGGGCGTGGTGACCCCCCTCGGGGACGACTTGGAGAAGTTCTGGAGGCGGTTACTCGCGGGTGAAAGCGGCATTCGCAGCATCACCCGCTTTGATGTCAGCAGTTATCCCGTCCGTATCGGCGGAGAGATCACGCCCGAGGTATTTAACGCTGAACAAACCATATCGCCCAAGGAAATCAAGCGGCTGGACCGTTTTTCGGTATACGGCTTGATCGCCGGCATCCATGCCGTCAAGAATTCCGGAATCGACTTTTCCAGGATTAACCTCGACCGGGCCGGCGTCATTGTCGGTTCCGGCATCGGCGGCATTGAGGAAATGGAGCAGCAATATGACCGCATGTTGGCCCGGGGCGTAGGCCGCGTTTCGCCGTTTACCGTGCCGAAGCTGATGGTCAACGCCGCCGCCGGCAATCTCTCCATCCAATGGGGCCTGCGGGGGCCGGTGTCGGCTACCGCCACGGCGTGCGCCACGGCGGGCAATGCCATCGCCGACGCCTTCCAGACGATCCAGCGGGGGGAGGCCGATGTCATGCTCGCCGGCGGGGCGGAAGCGGCGATGACGAAATTGGGCTTGGCCGCCTTTTGCGCTTTGCGGGCGCTGTCCACGCGCAACGGAGATCCCGCCAGGGCCAGTCGCCCCTTTGAAAAAAATCGCGACGGATTTGTGATGTCCGAAGGGGCCGGGGTGGTGGTGCTCGAAGAACTTGAGCAGGCGCGCGCCCGGGGGGCGAAAATCTACGGAGAACTGCTGGCCTGCGGCGCCACCGGCGATGCCTGCCACATTACCGCGCCCGACGCCAACGGCGGCGGCGCCGCTAAAGCCATGTGCAAGGCGCTGCGCGAGGCGGGCCTTCGTCCCGATCAAATCGACTATATTAACGCCCACGGAACCGCCACGGACTTGGGAGACCTGGCGGAAACACGGGCGGTGCACCAGGTGTTCGGTTCACACGCGAAAACGCTGGCCATCAGTTCCACCAAAGGGGCGCTGGGGCACAGCCTAGGTGCTTCCGGCGCCATTGAACTGGTCATTACCTGCCTGGCCCTCGACCACGGTGTATTGCCGCCGACCATTAACTACGACGAGCCGGACGAACGCTGTGATCTGGACTACGTGCCCAATGCCGCCCGCACCGCCGCCATCCGCTACGCCATGAGCAACAGCTTCGGTTTCGGCGGCCACAACACCAGCTTGCTTATCGGAAAATATTGAATGGATTTGCCTATTGCGGTATTGCCTGGCGACGGCATCGGCCCGGAGGTCACGGCCGCGGCGCTGCGGGTGTTGGAGCCGGTTACGAAAAAGTTCGGTCATCGCCTCCAGCCGCAATACGCCTCCGTGGGCTGGGCCGCCATCGATGAATGCGGCCAGGCCCTGCCCCCGGCCACCTGCGCCGTTTGCCGGCGCAACCAGGCCATTCTTTTCGGCGCGGTCGGCCGGCCCGACCGGGATCAATCCCTCCCGCCGCCTCAGCGTCCGGAACGCGTCGCGTTGCTGGAGTTACGCCGGGGCTTGTTTGCCAATCTTCGGCATATTGTATTGCCGCCGGCTCTGGCCGGACAATCCCCTTTGAAGGAACATCTGCTCGCGGACGGTATCGACATTCTGATAGTCCGTGAATTAACCGGCGGGCTTTATTACGGCCGGCCGCAGGAAATCATCGGCCAGGCGCCGCAGCGCCGCGCGGTGGACACGATGGCTTACGCGGAACCGGAAATCCGCCGCATTCTGAAAGTCGGATTTGAAAGCGCCCGCCGCCGCCGGCGCCGGCTGGCCAGTGTGGATAAGGCGAATATTCTTGCCACCAGCGCGCTTTGGCGCGAGGTGGCCAGGGCCATGGCCGCGGATTATCCTGACGTACGCCTCGAACACCTGTACGTGGATAACGCGTCCATGCAGCTGCTCCGCCGGCCCGGCGATTTTGATGTCCTGGTTACCGAAAATACCTTTGGCGACATCTTAAGTGATGAGGCCTCCATGCTGGCTGGCTCCATCGGCCTGGTGCCGTCAGCCTGCCTGGGTGAACCGGATGAAAACGGGCGTTCCGCCACACCGTTTTACGAACCAATTCACGGCAGCGCGCCGGATATCGCCGGCCGGAATATCGCCAATCCGGTCGGGGCTATTTTGTCCGCGGCCATGATGCTGGAACACACTTTTGGCCTGCTCCAGGAGGCGAAGGTTATTCGCGCGGCGGTATTGGCGGCCTTGCGCGATCCGAACTATCGCACCGCGGACCTGGGTGGCGCCGCCACCTGCAGCGCCATGACGGACGCCGTTATCGCCGCCCTGGGCGCATGAGGCAACCCCCGGCCACGGCCCGGAGCACCGGATGATTACCATTACCCTGCCCAACGGCGCGAAAAAGCAATTCACAGCCCCTACCATAACCGCTTTTGACGTGGCCAAGGCCATCGGCCCACGGCTGGCCCAGGACGCAATTGGCGCGCTGATCAATGCCGAACTGCGCGATTTGCACGCCCCCATCCAGGCTGATGCCGCCGTAACCATCGTCACGGCCCGGTCGGATGACACCCATGCCCTGTACCTCCTGCGGCACTCCTGCGCCCACGTCATGGCTCAAGCCATCACCAGCCTTTTTCCCTCGGTTAAATTGGCGTATGGCCCCCCGCTCGAAGATGGGTTCTATTACGATCTGGAGCTGGCCGAGCCGATTCGTCAGGAAGATTTCGCCCGGATCGAAACGGAAATGGCCCGGATTATCGCCGCGGACCGTCCCTTCACGCGATACGAGCTACCCCCCGACGAAGCGCTGCGCAAGCTGGAACGCCAGGGCAATCCCTACAAAGTGGACAATGCCCGCCGGGCGCTGCGGCAGGACCCGGGGACGGCCATCAGCTTCTACGCCACTGGCCAGCCGGGTAAAGATTGGGAAGATCTGTGCCGCGGCCCCCACTTGCCAACCACCGGCCGCATCGGGGCCTTTAAGATCACCAGTGTGGCCGGCG
>JAKCCC010000377.1 GCA_021838985.1 Planctomycetota bacterium | reverse complement strand
CATAAAATGTTCATCATAGAGGCCGCTATGCAAAACCAATTTCAAGTCCGCAAAGAAATGTGCGATATCGGCTACCGCATCTGGTTACGCGGCTATTGCGCCGGTAACGAGGGCAATCATTCTGTTCGCATCGCCGAGGACCGCGTCCTGTGCACTCCCACCGGCGTATCCAAAGGATTTCTTACGCCCGACCAGATCACCGTCGTGGATATGGACGGCAATCAGATTGACCAGCACAACCCCATGAAACGCACCAGCGAAGTGCTCCTGCATCTGCAGATTTACAAGGCCCGCCCCGACGTACGGGCGGTCGTGCATTCTCATCCGCCGCACGCCACCGCCTTCGCTATGGCCAACATTCCCATTCCCGAAGGCATTCACCCGGAGGCGGAGGTATTTCTGGGCAAAGTGCCGCTGACGGCTTACACCACGCCCAGCTATAAAGAATTAGGGGAATCGGTCGTGGCGGTCATGAACCAAGACACCAACTCCGTGATGTTGGGTAACCATGGTTCGGTCTGTTTCGACCGCACCCTGATGGGAGCCTATTACAAACTCGAGATCCTCGACGCCTATTGCCGCATTCTCCTGCTGACCCGACAGCTCGGCCGCATCAATCAGTTAACCCAGCCGGAAATAATCGAATTACTGAAAGTGAAAGAAAAATTCGGGCTGTCGGATCAGCGCCTCGCCTGCGCCGCCCGCGGCTGCGTCGGCGCTGATAATGAGCCGTTCCTGGCCACGTTTGAGCCACGGACGCGCACGGTTTGTGCCTGCGGCGAAGACGGGCGTATCGAAAAAGATCCCGCCGCCATGAGCGAAGGTGACTTCGAAAGTTTGGTCCAGCAAGTCACCGATCAGATCATGGCTGGCGTGCAAAGCTAAGCCGTACGGCCGACGATTGCGATATTTCATACCCAACCGCGCATGCTCCCGCTGGGTCTCGGCCTCCCCGGCCACCGCTGGCGAGGCGGCCTCATTGGTGGAACGTCTCTGCATTCAGGCCCGGCCGCCTGCCTATTGTAAAAATCTCGCCTTTCATCCTGCCGACGATATTCTCTGGGCGGCGGGGCAGCCGGCAAGTCGGATCACCTGAGATGGTACCATAACTCCACAGTCTTCAACGTAGCCGCTGACCGGTATCAGAAGAATTTTCGCGGCCATCGAGCATAGTCCAGGCCGGTCCCGATAGCCGGGTGCATGTTGGTAGTTGAGCCCAACCGGCGGCGAATGGCGCAGGACCGCGGCGCACCGGTTTTTCGTTGGCCATCGGGACAGGAACCCCGCGCTGGGATGAGCGTGGGCGCGCCGTAAGAGCGGACATGCACCCGCTCCGTGGAGCCTCGTTGCAAACCCAAGCACGCTTGGGTAATACTGCAGGCAGGGGGACCGGCTACGCAGGTAGGGTACGGTTCATCCTCTATCCGCAGGACCATGTTCCCCGGTATGCCTATGGGCTGGCGGGTAACGCGGAGAGCATCGTTGATCGGGGATGGACCGAACCGTGGCCTTGGCCGACTGGCATGATGCGGTGCGCCGACGGGCCAAGAACAGCGGCGTGCGAAAGGTGCCGCACGCCGCCGCGTAAAATTTTGAATTGCTCGTGGCCGCAGGGGAGAAAGGGTATGATAGATAGGCACCCTGCACCGAACAGCATGTTATCCACACCCATTGACGCCGCCATCGTCCGCCATAGCGCCTGGCAAGACGCGGAGCGACGGACATTCCGGGCGGGTTACAACCATCCCGGGCACAAATTATGGGTCACGCTTTTCAACGGCGTAACGGTTCTAATTCCCCCGGAATTACTGCGAGGCCTGCAGAGCGCCACGTGGGAAAAGCTTGGTGCGGCAAAAATTGTCGGGTCAGGCCCGAGTGTTCGTTGGCCCGTGCTTCATGTGGATCATCTTGTTTCCGAGCTGCTGCGCGGCGTGTTTGGAACGCGGCGCTGGATGGCAACCATCGGACGCCAAGGCGGTCAGTCGTGGACTGACGCTCAGCGCTCCGCCGCACGCTCGAACGGGCGCTGGGGTGGGCGTCCGGTCTACCGCGGCGCTGGCGCCTGCACCGACCGGGCAGCGCCTGTTCCAGCATACTTGAAGGAGTGGATCATAATATGAAAAGCCATACCGAATATATCACCATAAATGTTCCGGAACGGGTCGGGTTCGTGAACCTTACGCCACAGCTGGTAAAAATCCTGGCCAAAAGCGGCATTCGCGAGGGATTGCTCCTCTGCAACGCCATGCATATCACCGCTTCGGTTTTCATCAACGACAACGAATCCGGCCTGCAACATGATTATCAGCAGTGGCTGGAGCGGTTGGCGCCGCACGCGCCTGTGAAGCAATACCGCCACAATGACACCGGCGAAGACAATGCCGACGCCCATTTGAAACGCCAGGTTATGGGCCGGGAAGTGCTGATCGCCGTGACCGAAGGCCGACTCGATTTCGGCCCGTGGGAGCAGGTTTTTTACGGCGAATTCGACGGCCGCAGGCCCAAACGGGTACTGGTCAAAATAATCGGGGAATGAGGCCGAACTGCCGTTCGCCGGTCCTTTATCTAAGATAGTTCAAAAGGTGAGCCAGGCCCTATGTTTCAGCCACCGATGCCAGGCAGCGTCCGCTGATCCTGCTGGACACGGCCCAGCGTGAACCGGTGATCATCCGCCGCCGGAACCGCCACACCGCGGTTCTGCTATCCACGTGGGAATACAATCGCCTACGCGCCCGGAATGCCGCCGAGTTTCAACGTTTCTGCGACCGCGTTGCCCGGGACGCTGCCGCTCGGGGAATGACGCAGGAAAGACTGGCCGAGATCCTCGTCGATGATGAATAGCCAGCGCATCGTCGTCGATAACAACGTTCTTATCAGCCGGCTTCTCATCCCGGCGTCTGTGCCGGGGCAGGCGGTGTGCACGGCTGTTGATACAGCCCAACTTCTGATATCTGACGCCACACTGGCCGAGCTTGTAGCCGTTCTGGCCCGGCCGAAATTCGACCCATCTATCACGATTCGCGATAGACAGAAATTTGTGTTGCTCCTTGGTCGCGTGGCGGAGCGCATGGTGATCCCACAGACCGCCCGTGCCTGCCGGGATCCGAAAGATAATATGCTTCTTGAGCTGGCCATTAATGGCCGGACGGATTGGGTGGTGACAGGTGATCGCGACCTGCTTGCGCTTGGCATATTTCAGGGAATTCCGATTCTCACGCCAGCCCGTTATGTGGCGTCCTGAGTGAGAAACATTCCGTGCCTGTGTCGACCTTAGGTGGCCCTATGACCATCCTCCTGCCGCCGTTATCTTTACAGTTCTGCAAACTGCATCAGTTCGACTTGTTTTTCCTGACGCGGCATGGTTATTTCGGCGTATTCAGACAGACCGGCTTCGGCCATCATGTGGCGGACGGCGGCGGCGCTGTAGACGCCGGTTTCAGAAAGCAGGTCCCAAAATACTTCACCCGCACTGCGCGTCCCTTCCAATG
>JAKCCC010000376.1 GCA_021838985.1 Planctomycetota bacterium | reverse complement strand
AAATCTACACCAGCGCGCCTCAATGGCGCCGCCCCTCACGAGCCGCGGAAGTATTGTCAAAACTGCCATTTTCTTTTCCCTTTTCTTGCTTCAATGGGGCCGCGGCTCACGAGCCGCGGAAGTACCGGAGGACATGCAGATTACGTGCCCGGTGTTCGAGCTTCAATGGGGCCGCGGCTCACGAGCCGCGGAAGTATTGTTACTCCAATCGAATTCTTCCAGGTATGTCTTGCTTCAATGGGGCCGCGGCTCACGAGCCGCGGAAGTTGAGGGCGGTGCGGTTCTGGGACCTCGCCGGGACGCCGCTTCAATGGGGCCGCGGCTCACGAGCCGCGGAAGTGCGCGTATCCGCGCAGATAGAGATAGCCGGTCGTCGCGCTTCAATGGGGCCGCGGCTCACGAGCCGCGGAAGTCCTACCGGGGATCAAGGGGAAAAAATATGCCGGAAGCTTCAATGGGGCCGCGGCTCACGAGCCGCGGAAGTCCAGGACCGGCGTGGGCCTAATGGGACGTTTTTTCAGCTTCAATGGGGCCGCGGCTCACGAGCCGCGGAAGTCAGGGCATCGCGTATCCGCGGCGTCTTGCCGACCAGGTGCTTCAATGGGGCCGCGGCTCACGAGCCGCGGAAGTGGCCTACGCCGCAACGATCGGCACCACACGACTTTACGCCGCCGATTGCGAGCACGCAGCGCCGCCCTAGCCGGCGCTGCGTTTTATCGAGCGCTTCCCAAGTCATAACACCAACTCCAGCAACCGTTTAACACTCCGCGAGCATGGCCGGTGGCCCCCACCGGAACCATCACACTCGCGTATCCACTTTTCAAAGAGCACGTCACCTCGGCAAGCTTGGTCCGCGTGGCGGACCGCCTTTTGAGGCTGCGCCCCTCCACGTCCAGCGCCCCGCCGGTGGCCAGAAAAGCGGCGGGACGCCGCTTCTACCCAGCGCCCGGCCGCGCCGGGGGGCGCAGGCGCACCAGCAGGTTTATTATACCGCGCCGAGTCAAACCACCACCATGCCCATTGGCGCCTTGGGCAAACTTTCTCCCAAGACCACCACCGCCTCACGGGCCGATTCTTCATCAGCGCCGAGATCAATAATAATCGTCTGATCCTCTTTCAGGTTCAGTTCCGCCTCCAGTGCACTTTGCATCCGCACGCGATCAATTTCTTTCAAGACGCAGAAGAAAACGGAATACTGCCAGTGTTCGCCAAAACCTTTCATGGCCTTGAACACCCGCCGCCAGCGCTTCGGATCCGATATATCGTAGCACACCAGGTAGCATCGCCGCATCGCGTCCCCCCCCGTCGGTCGCTCAGCGCGTCGTTAAAAATGAAAGCGTGTTAATATCTCCCATCAGCCACGCCGCGATCATGCGGGCGTGCAGCATCATCATCCGCCGGTAACTCAAGCGGTAGCCGAACACCGGATGCGTCACCTCCGTGTCCAAGCGCCGGCCCCAGGCCCCGAAAAAGGCGCCCCGCCCCGCGTCGGTGAGCGCGCAGCCGGCGGCGGTCTGCGTAAAGTGCCCTTCCCCCAGTTCGCCGCGGTTCAGCGTCGATATGGCGATAGAATCCGCAATCAACGGCCGGAACGGCTCCATCAGGTCCAGGGCCAGCGCCGGTTTGCCGGGCCGCGGCTGATGAAACACCCCCAGCATGGGTTCCAGACCCGCGAGGCGCAACGCGGAGACCGCCTCGTGCACCAGCATCGTGTAGCCCCAGGAAAGCACCGCGTTGACCGGGTCCGGCGGCGGCCGGCGCTGGCGGCCATGGGCGTTAAACCGTTCGGAAAATGGCGGATGAAAAACGGCCCCGAAATTACCGAAGTAGATAGCCGCCGCCTGTCCTTCCAGTCCCAACAACACGTCCAGGGCCGCGCCACTGGCCGCCCGCGCCGCCAGGTCGTGCAATTCGTCCGCCGCCCGCGGGGCCAGGTCCGCCCGGTTGCGCATGAGGATGGTGCGCTGATTGGCGATCTTGGCGGCCACCAAGGCGCGGGACAATTCCAGGGCCGACTCTGTTTTCTGAAACTTCTGTGCTTGCGCCTGGCGAAGCAGGGCGCTGACCGGATGCATCGGATCCGTCATGGTGATGAGGCGGCCCGCGGAGGATAGAAAGGCCACGGGAATATTCTGCGCCGCCAAGGCACACAAGGCCTGCGTGGAAACCTGCACTCCGCCTAGGACGCCCAGCGCTTCCAGGTTCGCCAGCGGTATTTCGCGGACCAGTTGGCCGTCTTTATCGGTCAGCCGCAGCGCCATTCCCCGCACGCCGATGTGAATCCCCTCCCGCTGGGCCACCAGGTGAATCGCATCATCCCGCGGCGGCCAGAGCTTCCGCGGGCTGACGGCGTTGGCCCGTTCAAAATTAACTTCATCCGGCAGACAAAATGGCTGCAGCGAGCAGCGCGGACATTTGGCGTCATTTACCAGCGGCGCCGGCCGCTGGCCGGAGGCGCAGGCCCGGGCGGCCCGCAGCGTTTCCAGCGCCTCCCGGCGGATGGCGTCGACTACGGGCAGTTCAAGGCGGCGGCGCTGCTCGGCGTAATAAAAAATCAGCTTCGGAACGCGGTACCCCGCCTCCTCCAGCAGCAGCGCCTGCAACGCCGCCTGAATACGATCCGTCGGCCAAGGCTCGGCGTTCGCGGGCAGGTCCTCCGTTTCCCTTTCCCCGGGGTCATCGGGCGGCGGTTCCGAAGTCATACTCCGCGGCCGGCCCTTGCGGTATTCCACCGGCACGGCGATATTGCCGGAAATTTCCGCCAAATCCAGCGTGGCGGTCAGGCCCAGCTGCTGACTGGTCAGGACGAGGCTGCGGACGGTTTTTGGCTGGGCGGGATCCGCCGCACCATCCGCCCCTGATTCCGCGCCCGCCGGCGCGGCGCCATCGACCGTCTGACTCGGCCGGTCCACGCGCTGGTGCACCGCCTTGCCCTTCTCGGTGTCGGCGTTGGGGAAATAGACCCCCTCCACTTCCATCAGATAAAACAAGCGCGGGCAGTACGCGTATTCGGCGACGTGCCGCGCTGGCCAGAGGTATTCGTCCATACGGTAATTATCGGAACATATCTGATGATGGGACCAGTAAAACCTGATTTTTCAGTGACCTAAAGTCCGATAAGAGTGCAGGGCAGATTGGTCCGGGGACGGGACCGTCCCGGCGGGGAATGGCCGGTTGCCAACCGAACGTTTTAGCGCCGGCATGAAGGCCGCCGGACGGGCGACACCGCCGAGCCGCGTGCGATATAAATATCGCCGCTAAGACGCGGGAAGGCGGGTGGCGTTATTATCATGGCCATATTGACGGGAGAATTTATGGAATCGCGTCAAGAACCAATCATCGCCTGGCATTTTATTTTTTGCACGTATGGATTCTGGTTACCCAACGACCCGCGCGGGTCATGGTCGCGGTTTGTCCGATCCCCGGAAATATATGCGGTGGGCGGCCCGGCGACCGGCGGCGCCATTCGGCGCTCCGTGGCCGGCGCGCGCC
>JAKCCC010000375.1 GCA_021838985.1 Planctomycetota bacterium | reverse complement strand
CATAGAGCAATTTCCGCGTCCGGTTGACCTCGCGAATGAAGTAGGGATTTCGCAGTGCGGAACCCATCACTAAATCAACCGGCCGCCCCAGTAACCGTGCCAGATCATCACGCAGGTCGAAATAGCGGCCGAGCCAGAGGCCCAAATCGACACCGGCTTGGAATTCCACCAGGAAATCCACATCACTGCGCTCCGGGTCAAAAGTTCCCTCGGCAGCGGAGCCAAACACTTCCAGCCGGGCGACACTATAGTCCCGGCATAACCTGGTCAGCTCATTGGTTCTGGTGTGCAGGAGCGGAATCATGTCATAATACGCCCAGACCACGGCCATCCACATCGCGCGCCACGCCTATCATACCACGCCGATCAACGGCCGGCCGCGGCGCGGTACGCATCAGCCGACGGCTCCTTGACCGCCAGCAGCAGGCGCTCCACCACGGTGTCGGGGTTGATGCCTTCAGCGTCGGCATTGAAATTCGTGATCAGGCGGTGACGCAGCACCAGTTTGGCCATGTGCCGCACGTCGTCCGTACTGACGTTAAGTCGTCCGCGCAGCAGCGCCCGGGCCTTGGCGCCCAGGATCAAATTTTGTGCCGCTCGCGGACCGGCGCCCCAGGTCAGCCAGTTGTTCACGAAATCAGGCGCATCCTTTTCTCCCGGCCGCGTCGCCCGCGCCAGGCTTACCGCATAATCCACCACGTGATCGCTCACGGGCAGGCGGCGCACCATTTTTTGGATGGCTAGGATATCCGTGGCACTTAAGATCGGCACTGGCTCGGCGCGCGCTTCCATGGTGGTGGTCTTGACAATGGTCCGCTCCTCTTCCCGCTGGGGATACCCCACCTTAACCATGAACATGAACCGATCCAGTTGGGCCTCCGGCAGCGGATACGTTCCTTCCTGCTCCACCGGATTCTGTGTGGCCAGGACGAAGAAGGGTGGATCCAGCGGGTAGGTATGACCGCCCGCGGTTACCTGATACTCCTGCATGGCCTGCAGCAGCGCCGCCTGGGTTTTGGGCGGCGTGCGGTTAATTTCGTCGGCCAGCAGCATATTGGTGAACACCGGGCCGCGCACAAAGTTGAAAACGCGTTTACCCGTTTGGGTGTCCTCCTGGATGATGTCCGTGCCGGTAATATCCGAAGGCATCAGGTCGGGGGTAAATTGAATTCGGTTAAAGCGCAGATTCAGCACGCGGGCCAAGGTGCTGATCATCAACGTTTTCGCCAGGCCCGGCACCCCGACCAACAGGCAGTGCCCGCGCGAAAACAGCGCCAACAGCAGGGCTTCCATCACGTCCGATTGGCCGACGATCACTTTCCGGATTTCCGCCAGAAGCGCCTCGCGGGCCTGCTTAAGCCGCTCCACCGGCGCCGCGGAGGTGCGCTCCGCCATCGCCCCGGCCGGCGACTTCGGCGCCGCGGCGCCCGCGGCCGGCGGCGACTCAGATCCTGGCACAGTGGTCATGCGAGACTCCTTCGGAAAACCTCCCGCCCTTTAAAACAGCACTTATACCTTCTAACGCACGCTAAGGCCATTGGTTGCCTCCGGAGCGGTATTCCACTGACGGCCGTCGGAAAACCAGACGACGCCTTCCACGCCGAACCGCCGGCCCGTTACCACCAGCGGGTGAAAGAGCTGAAATTGGCGCCGAAACCAGGTCCCGGATAGTGCCGCCAGCGACGGGCGGGTTGAATTGAGCCGCAACGATTCCTAATATGATTTAGAGTTGTGCGTATCAAAACTTCCACGGGCGGACCGATCGGCGTAGCGTTTGCGTACCGGACCAGCCCCCGCGGGCGGATGGGCGAAAGAGGCAGGCCTTATGAAAAAGTGTGATCGCTGTCATCGACCGGCCACCGTTCATATGACGGAAATAAGCGAAGGTAAGGCGATGGAGTTGCATTTGTGCGATCAATGCGCCGCCGCGGCCGGCTATGTGCAGCAGGCGCATATCCCGGTCAACGAAATATTAAATCAGCTGCTGCAGGCCAAAAGCCGCAGCGGCGAAGCGGAAGCACTGCGTTGTCCCGAATGCGGGATGTCGTGGCGAGAATTCAAAGACACGGGTTTGCTGGGATGTGCGAAGGACTATGAGGTTTTCGCCGCCCAGTTGCAAGGCGTCATTGAAAGCACCCAGCAGGGCGCCACACACCACACCGGCAAGCCCAAGGGTGGGCGGGCAGAGGCGAGTTCCGCGGTAGCCCTGCGTCAAACCGAACTGAACCGCCTGCGCAAGGAGCTTTCGCGAGCCGTGCAAAAGGAATGCTACGAAGAAGCAGCCAAGCTGCGGGATCAGATCAAGGCGATGGAAAACGCGCCTGAACCGAGCGTGGGACCAGGTCCCCAGCCCACGGGAGCGGCGTAACCGGCGGAAATCATGAAACTAATTGACTTGATAAAACAAAATGGCGAATGGCTCGCGCCCGGAGGGCCGAAAAGCGAGGTGGTCATCAGTTCGCGCGTGCGTCTGGCCCGAAACCTTGCGGGATTCGCTTTTATGAGTAAAGCGGGACGCGCACAGCGGGCCGACTTGCACCGACTCTGCCAGCAACGGCTCCTGGCGCTGCCGGCCGAACCGCCGCTCTTTTACGTCGACTTTGAGCAGACCGACGATCTCGACCGCCAGTTGCTGGTGGAGCGGCATCTGATCAGCAAGCAGCACGCCGCCGGCGAGGGCAGTCGGGGCGTGGCCGTCAGCATGGATGAGGCGGTCAGCATCATGGTCAACGAAGAGGATCACCTGCGCTTTCAGGTGCTGCGCAGCGGTCTGCGTCTGCGCGAGTGCTGGCAGCAGGCCGAGGCGCTGGATCAACTGGCCCAGGAACAATTCGACTATGCCTTCAGCGAACGTCTGGGCTATCTCACCGCGTGCCCAACGAACGTGGGCACGGGTTTACGGGTCTCGGTGATGTTGCATCTTCCGGCGCTGAAACTGGCGGGCGAAATTGAAAAAATAGTCCGGGCGGCCAAGGATACCCACTTGGCCATTCGGGGATTGTTCGGCGAGGGCACCGAGGCGATCGGCGATTTCTACCAGATCAGCAATCAGACCACGCTGGGACGCTCGGAGGAGGAAATTCTCGGTGAGTTCAACGATGCGCTGACGCCCGGGATCATCAAGGCCGAACTGGCGGCGCGGGCGCAGTTGGAACAGGAACGGCCGTTGGCGCTGGACGATCGCATCGGACGGGCGATCGGCGTTTTGCGCCACGCCCGGTTGTTGTCCACCGAGGAGACCCTGTATTTTCTCTCGCATTTGCGGCTGGGCGTGGCGATGGGACGCGTCACCGGCTTGGAACTGGAGACGATTAACCGTCTCTTTCTGCAGATTCAGCCAGCGCATCTGCAACGCATCCTCGGCCGCCCCCTGGACGGTGAAGCCCGCAAAGCGGCCCGGGCGGAACTGGTGCGCCAAACCCTCGCCGTCAAGCCGCCGTGATTACTTTGCTTTCAACAGCAGAACCGGTACGGAGATACGATGGCGCACCC